>JBBIQC010000064.1:0-11848 GCA_037442585.1 Oscillatoriales cyanobacterium bin_317 | reverse complement strand
GCTTTTTCAAGGTTTTTTGGTGCTTCTCTAAAAGTTCGAGACACTAGGAGTCGTGCAGGCAGCAGGTCGAGGGCAAAGGATAGGGGACAGCAGCAAAGGTAGAAGGATTAACGGCTATCAAACTTTGTAGGATGAGTTAGGCGGTAGCCGTAACGCATCCAATGGGTAGAAATGAGGCGCTACGCGGCGCTAACCCACCTACGTAATGCTTCTGCCCTCTGCCCCACCCCTATTCATCAATCTTTACAACTGCTATTTCACCTATGTCAGAAGAACAAACCATCAGTCGTGCGGTTGCCAAACTCTACGATACGTATCCCTTTCCGCCCGAACCCTTACTGGATGAACCGCCTCCAGGGTATAACTGGCGCTGGAATTGGTTAACCGCCTACAGTTTTTGTACCGGACGCAAGCCGGACAACCAGGACATCCGGATTCTGGATGCGGGATGTGGTACGGGTGTGGGGACGGAATATTTGGTGCATCTCAATCCGCAAGCCCATGTGATCGGGATTGACCTGAGTGCGGGAGCATTGGCGGTAGCGAAAGAGCGCTGCCGTCGATCGGGCGCAGACCGGGTGGAATTCCATCACCTGAGTCTGTTTGATGCTAACGATCTACCGGGAGAGTTTGACTTGATTAATTGTGTGGGCGTGCTGCATCACACTCCGGATCCGATTCGTGGTATTCAAACCCTGGCGATGAAGCTGAAACCCGGTGGCCTGATGCACATCTTTGTTTATGCCGAGATGGGACGCTGGGAAATTAAATTGATGCAGGAGGCGATCGCCCTTCTCCAGGGGCCGAATCGGGGTGACTATGAAGATGGGGTGAAAGTCGGTCGCCAAATTTTTGCCGCTTTACCGGAGAATAATCGTCTGGTGCGGCGAGAAAAAGAACGCTGGTCACTGGAGAATCAGCGGGATGAAAATTTCGCTGATATGTACGTCCATCCCCAGGAGATCGACTACACGATCGACACACTATTTGATCTGATTGATGCCTCCGGGCTAGAGTTTATTGGCTTCTCCAATCCCCGCACCTGGGATTTAGCGGCATTGTTGGGCAAGGAACCAGAGTTACTCCAGCGGGCGGAAGGATTGGACGATCGCCAGCGCTACCATTTGATCGAGTTACTCAATCCCGAAGCCATTACCCACTACGAATTCTTTCTGGCTCGTCCGCCTCTGCCCAGCATGGATTGGAGTTCTGATACTGCCCTCTCCCAGGCGATTCCTGAACGGAACCCCTGCATGGAAGGCTGGCCCAGCCGCAGTCTGTTTAACGAAGACTATCAGGTGGTTCAACTGACTCCAGAAGAATTTGAATTTCTGCAAGCCTGCGACACAAATCTTAGCCGCAAGACCGTACAGGAAATTCTTGCTAACAATGCCCTCAATCTCAAGCACGTCCGATCTTTGCTGAATCAGCGGCTAATTTTGTTAACTCCAGGACGTTAAGTATTATTACTCCCTGCGTGATATGATCCTTCAGGGATTGAAACATTGCTGTTGCTGCTCAGCACTGCTTCGTCAGTTCTGAGAGAAATGCGGCTGTAAATCGCTCGCTGACATCTCCTATGACCACATCTGAAACACCGGATGCTGCCCAGGCTAATCCTTTATCGGAGGAGCCGAATGCATCCATGCAAGAGTTCTACCAGTTGCAGCAGGAATTACTGCTGACCACGATCGTGCTCACAGGGGTAATTTTTGGCTTTGTCTGGGTGTTCTACTCCTTAAACATCGCTCTGAATTATTTACTAGGAGCGTGCACAGGTGTGGTTTACTTGAAAGTGTTGGCCAGAAACGTTGAGCAACTCGGTAGGCAGAGAAGGCAGTTAGGCAAGTCTCACCTTGCGATTTTTATTGGGCTGATTATAGTAGCAACCCAATGGAATCAGCTACATGTGCTGCCTTGTTTTTTAGGTTTTCTCACCTATAAAGCGACTCTACTGATTTACATGTTTCGCAGCTTAATGCCCTCAGACTCTCGCTAGTTCGGCATTTGATCGTTTTCATCCCCTGCACCTTCTGGGAAAACCACTTAAAGTCCAATGTTAAGTTTTCTCACTATTCCCACGCTTCCTCTCGCCAGTTTAGAAGTCGGGCAACACTTTTACTGGCATATTGGCAATCTCAAAGTTCACGGACAGGTCTTTCTGGTGTCGTGGATTGTGATTGGCTTGCTGGTGATTGCCTCGATCGCCGCGACTCGCAATATCCAGCGGGTTCCCCAGGGAATTCAAAACCTGATGGAGTATGCGTTTGAGTTTGTGCGAGAGATCGCCAAAAACCAACTGGGTGAAAAAGAATATCGCCCCTGGTTGCCGTTTATTGGTACGCTCTTCCTATTTATTTTTGTCTCCAATTGGTCGGGAGCCTTAGTCCCCTGGAAGTTGATTAAGCTTCCTGAAGGAGAACTGGCTGCCCCCACCAACGACATCAACACGACGGTGGCATTGGCTTTGCTGGTATCGCTGGCCTATTTCTATGCCGGATTTCGCAAAAAGGGCCTGGGCTATTTCGCGAAATATATCCAGCCCACACCAGTTCTGCTACCGATCGCCATCTTAGAAGACTTCACCAAGCCGCTATCCCTAAGCTTCCGTCTTTTCGGGAACATCCTGGCAGACGAGTTGGTGGTAGCTGTGCTGGTTCTCCTGGTGCCTCTGTTTGTGCCGTTGCCAGTGATGTTGCTGGGCTTGTTTACCAGCGCGATTCAGGCACTGGTATTTTCCACCCTGGCTGGTGCTTACATCCATGAGGCACTGGAAGGACACGGAGGAGAAGAGCATGAGGCGCATTAGTGCCCTCAATCAATAGGTTTGGATTTTGGATGGGCGATTGGTTTTCGTCTCACTTTATGGGGCGTTCCCACAATCCAAAATCCAAAGTCCAAAATCCAAAATCTGATTGTTTTGTTCACTTAAGAGTTAGAGGAAACATCATCATGAATCCAATGATCGCTTCTGCATCTGTTCTGGCTGCTGCTCTCGCCATTGGCCTGGCTGCGATCGGCCCTGGTATTGGTCAAGGGAATGCCTCTGGTTCCGCCGTCGAAGGGATTGCTCGTCAGCCCGAAGCAGAAGGCAAAATCCGTGGTACTCTGCTGCTGACTCTGGCGTTCATGGAGTCTCTGACCATCTACGGTCTGGTGATCGCGCTGGTATTGCTGTTCGCGAACCCCTTCTCCTAAGTCAAACGCTTGGCAACATAGGGATGCGGCAGGTGTCCCTATGTTGTTCTGAATGCTGGAGAGGAGAAATGGGTTGGATAACGCGGGTGCCCCGATAGGTACAGTTGCTGGCAGGCAACAAATTTACAATGATCAACCCTTTGTAATGGCAGTTGGCAAGGTAAACCATGTTTGATTTCGATGCAACTCTGCCGCTGATGGCAGTGCAGTTTCTGATTCTGGTCGCGATTCTGAATGCCGTTTTCTACAAGCCGTTGATGAAGGCGATCGACGAGCGGAATGACTACATCCGTCGTACGCAGGTAGAAGCGCAGGAACGGTTATCCAAGGCGCAAAATCTGGCTCAACAGTATGAGCAAGAATTGGCCGATACCCGCAAGCAATCGCAGACGTTGGTCGCAGCGGCTCAGGCGGATGCCCAAAAGATTGTGGCTCAGAAAATTGCTGAAGCTCAGGAAGAATCCCGATTGCAACGGGAACAGGCCCAGAAAGAGCTAGACCAGCAGAAGCAGGAAGCACTGCGTTCGCTTGAACAGGAAGTGGATGCATTGAGTCACCAGATACTGACAAAACTCCTGGGCACAGCCGCTTAACTCGATCGCAACTGGAACCAACTGGGTTTGGTTAGCCGTTGGCTTAGAGGAGTGACCTGTGTAGGAGCAAGATGGGGAATGGCGTAGTCATGAACAGTATGGGAAGTATTTTTTGGTTAATTGCAGAAGTCGGAGCGGCAGCTTCTGAAGAGGGCGGGTTTGGCATAAACTTCAATATTCTGGAAACCAATATTATTAACCTGGCGATCTTGGTTGCGATCCTGGTTTATTTTGGTCGCAGTTTCTTAGGGAAGGTACTCGCTGAACGTCGCTCTAATATTGAGACCGAGATTAAGGAAGCGGAGCAGCGCAAGCAACAAGCCGCCGCCGCCTTGGCCGATGAACAGCAAAAACTGGCTCAGGCTCAGCAAGAAGCCGCTCGCATCCGTGCCCAGGCTGAAGAACGGGCAACGGCGGCGCGAAAAGCCATTCTGGATCAAGCTGAGAAAGACATTCAGCGGCTGCGGGAGTCGGTGAGTCAGGATGTGAATACAGAACGGGATCGCGCGATCGAAGAACTGCGTCAGCAAATTGCGACCCTGGCATTGCAAAAAGCTGAATCCGATCTGCCTTCTCGTCTCAATGATGATGTGCAGAGAAACATAGTTGACCGCAGTATCGCGATGATTGGAGGTGCTTCATGAAGGAAGGCGGAGTCAAAGGCGAAATTCTGGAGCGCTATGCTCAGGCACTCCTGTCCCTGGCTCAAGACAGCAACACGGTGGAGCAGGTGGGGAATGACGTTAATTCCATCCTGGGTGTGCTGAAAGAGTCCCCCGACTTGCAAGAGTTTCTGGCTAACCCGCTGGTCAAACTGGATGATAAGAAGGCGGTGATGAATCGGATTTTGGGTGATAGTGTGCATCCCTACACGCGGAATTTTGTTCAGGTTCTCGTCGATCGTCGCCGGATCATGTTCCTGGAAGGCATCTGTAAAGAATTCCAGGCCCTGCTGCGGAAGCTGAACCAGACCGTTTTGGCTGAAGTTACGTCGGCAAGAGAGTTGACCGATGATCAGAAGAACAGCCTGCGCGAGAAGGTCTTAGCCATGACTGGAGCGCGGCAGGTGGAGCTGGAAACTCGTATCGATCCAGACTTGATTGGTGGCGTTGTGATCCGAATTGGTTCCCAGGTGATTGATGCCAGCCTGCGGGGACAACTGCGGCGTATCTCTCTCCGCCTCAGCAATGTGGCTTAGCACCCTGAGCAGAATGAGTTTTGCTGAGTGAATCAAACCTTGCTGGCACCAACCCCTCAGAAGTCAAAATTCAAACGTTGAAACTTAAACCCTCGTTCACTCTTAAGAGAGCAACCTATGGTAAGCATCAGACCCGATGAAATTAGCAGCATTATTCGTCAGCAGATTGAGCAGTACGACCAGGACGTAAAAGCGTCGAACGTCGGGACTGTTCTGCAAGTTGGTGACGGGATTGCCCGGATCTATGGGCTGGATCAGGTGATGTCCAGTGAACTGCTGGAATTTGAAGATGGCTCGATCGGTATCGCCCTCAACCTGGAAGAAGATGATGTGGGGGCGGTGTTGATGAGTGCCGGAATTGGCATTGAAGAAGGCAGTACCGTTAAGGCAACGGGTCGGATTGCCGAAGTTCCCGTCGGTGAAGCCCTAATTGGACGGGTCGTGGATCCCCTGGGTCGTCCGATTGATGGTAAAGGCGAAATCAACACGCCCGAAACTCGTCTGCTGGAGTCTCCCGCTCCCGGTATCATTTCCCGGAAGTCTGTGTACGAACCCCTGCAAACCGGGATTACGGCTATTGACTCCATGATTCCCATTGGTCGAGGCCAGCGGGAACTGATCATCGGCGACCGTCAGACGGGTAAGACCGCGATCGCGATCGACACTATCCTCAACCAGAAGACCGAAAACGTCATTTGTGTGTATGTGGCGATCGGTCAAAAGGCTTCCACTGTAGCCAACATCGTCAACAACCTGCGGGAACGTGGGGCAATGGATTACACCATTGTCGTCGCTGCTAACGCCAACGACCCCGCTTCTCTGCAATATCTGGCTCCTTATGCTGGGGCATCGATGGCTGAGTACTTCATGTACAAGGGCAGACACACCCTGGTGATCTACGATGACCTGTCTAAACAGGCTCAAGCTTACCGTCAAATGTCGCTGCTGCTGCGTCGTCCCCCTGGACGCGAAGCTTATCCTGGAGACGTTTTCTACCTCCACTCCCGTTTGCTGGAACGGGCCGCCAAGCTGAGTCCTGAATTGGGTGAAGGGAGCATGACTGCTCTGCCCATTGTGGAAACCCAAGCTGGTGACGTATCCGCTTACATTCCCACCAACGTGATTTCGATTACGGATGGTCAGATCTTCCTATCATCCGACCTGTTCAACTCTGGTTTGCGTCCAGCCGTGAACGCAGGTATCTCCGTATCCCGTGTGGGTTCCGCCGCCCAAACCAAGGCCATGAAGAAAGTGGCCGGTAAGGTGAAACTGGAACTGGCTCAATACGATGACCTGCAGGCTTTTGCTCAATTCGCTTCTGACCTGGATAAAGCCACTCAGAACCAACTGGCACGCGGACAACGGCTGCGGGAAATTTTGAAGCAACCTCAGTATGCTCCGCTGTCGGTCCCTGAACAGGTCGCTGCAATCTACGCCGGGATTAATGGCTATCTAGATGACATCCCGGTAGATAAGGTAACCTCCTTCCTCAAGGGACTGCGGGAATATCTCGCCAGCAGCACACCGCAGTATGGTGAGACAGTTCGCGAAAAGCGGGAATTGACGGCTGATGCTGAGGCTATCCTGAAGGGCGCGATCGACGAATACAAAAAGACGTTCGCCGCTGCCGCTTAAGTAAGTGATGAGTTTTGAGTTATGAGTTTTGAGTTGCTTTCAACCTGCCTCAAAATTCATAGCTCAAAATGATGAATTGGTTGCAGTTTTGAGTTTTTTATTGAGGAATTCTCTTCACCCCTAACTCAAAACTAAACACTCAAAACTCAAAACTCCCTAATGCTATGCCTAATCTAAAAAGCATCCGTGACCGGATTCAATCGGTCAAAAACACGAAAAAAATTACCCAGGCGATGCGATTGGTGGCGGCGGCCAAGGTGCGTCGTGCTCAGGAGCAGGTGATTGCCACCCGTCCGTTTGCCGATCGTCTCGCTCAGATTCTTTATGGCCTGCAAAGCCGTTTGCGGTTTGAAGAAGCCAACCTGCCACTGCTGCGGACTCGCGACGTTAAGACTGTAGGGCTGCTGGTGATTTCTGGCGATCGGGGGCTGTGTGGAGCCTACAACTCTAACGTCATTCGACGGGCCGAAAACCGGGCGCAGGAATTGCAAGCCGAAGGGCTGGATTACAAATTCGTGCTGGTGGGCCGCAAAGCGACGCAGTACTTCCAGCGCCGAAATCAGCCCATTGAAGCGACCTTTACGGGCTTGGAGCAAGTTCCCACAGCCTCAGAAGCGGCTCAAATTGCTGATGCGCTGCTGGCCCTGTTCCTCTCGGATACGGTCGATAAAGTGGAGCTAATTTACACCCGATTTGTGTCTCTGATTAGCTCTCGTCCGGTAATTCAAACCCTGCTGCCGCTCGACCCACAAGGATTGGAAGCCGCAGATGATGAAATCTTCCGGCTAACGACTCGTGGTGGACAGTTCCAGGTGGAACGGGAAAAGGTAACAACCCCGACTCAGGCATTCCCCCGAGACATGATCTTTGAACAAGATCCGGTTCAGATTCTGGATGCCCTGTTGCCCCTGTATCTCAATAACCAGTTGTTGCGTGCCCTGCAAGAATCTGCGGCCAGTGAACTGGCTTCTCGGATGACAGCGATGGGAAGTGCCAGTGACAACGCTACCCAGTTGATTTCGTCATTGACCCTGACTTATAACAAAGCTCGTCAAGCCGCCATCACCCAGGAAATTCTGGAAGTGGTCGGTGGCGCAGAAGCCCTGAAATAAACCCACGACCTCTCCCCAACCCCTCTCCTACAAGGCGAGGGGCTTTGAAGTGAGATTCTTTCTCTACTCCTCCCTTTCCGCGTCGGAGAGGGAGGCTGGGAGGGAGAGGTCTGTGTGGATTAACGTTCCGTTAAACCAATTTTTGAAGCGTCTGTATTGCAGGCGCTTTTGTTGTTATGAAGTACTGGACTGAAACGATCGCGATCGCCCAACGAATCTTGATCGAATTGGGACGACGACGGCGCAGCCTGATCTTTTGGGCCGCATTTCCGATCGCTGTCCTGATTCTGAATGGGCTGATCTTTGCCGAACGGTCTAAAACCGCCTTGCCGGAACCGCTGACGCTAGGACAGGCACTGGAACGAGCCGCCCCCGCTACCCTGGTAGGAGCCGCCCTCTTCTTCAGTTGTTTAGGGGGTAGTGTGGCAATGGTGGTAGCCGAGCGAGAACATCGCACCTTGAAGCGATTATTTCTCAGTCCCCTGAGTGGAATCTCCTATTTTCTGGGAATCGGTCTGGCTCACAGTGCGATCGCCCTCGCACAGACGGTGTTAGTGGGGGGAGTGGCGATCGGGTTAGGTGCCCACTTTCAAGGTTCTCCCCTGGTAATTGCCATGATTATTCTGTTGAGCATCCTGGCCTATGTTGGGGTAGGTTTCATTCTGGGTACCCAACTGGCCCGTCGTACTGAGGACGTGAATACGCTGGTGGCGGCCTTCGGAGTCCCCTTACTTATTCTGGGTGGAGCCTTCGTACCCGCTTTCATCTTTCCCAAAACTCTCTTAGACCTGGCACAATATAACCCCATTTATCACATGAACGAAGCCCTCACCAAAACCGTTGCTGAAGGTAGCAGCCTCTCCGATATTGCCCTTCACTTCTGGTTTCTGGTTGGTTTTGCTGTCCTCATGGTTGCTGCCGGATGGCTGTCCTACCAGCGAATGTTGAGAGTGGAGCGCAGGTTGTGAGGGGAGTGGGGTGTAGGGTGTGGGGTGTGGGAGATGATGGGATGATGGGATGATGAGTAGGTGGATGGGTAGGTGAGTGAGTGGGTGGATGAGGGGATGAGTGAATCGTTGAAATTTTGAATTTCTCGCTCATCTCCCTCACCTTCCCCATCTTCCCGCTCCCCAATCCCTAATTCCTAATCCCTAACCCCTAATCCCCAATCCCCCTAACCGTGTTAAAAGTTGACCACCTGACCAAGACCTACAACCAAGGAAAAGCCCTGGATGATTTGAGTTTCTCAGTTCCAGCAGGGCAGATTTATGGCTTGTTGGGGCCAAATGGATCGGGGAAGACAACCACGATTAATATTATTTGTAATTTGCTAGCTGCTGATCGTGGCACAGTTCTGATCAATCAGGAACCCCCATCTCCAAAAACCAAGTCCTGGATTGGGGTTGTTCCTCAAGAAACGCTGGTTTACCGCTATCTCACCTGTGCGGAAAACCTCAGCTTTTTTGCCAGCCTATACGGTGTTCGGGGAAAACGAAAGGTTGCACGGATTCAAGCATGTCTAGAAGCCGTTGGATTGGCCGATCGCGCCGATAGTGTGGCTGAAACGCTGAGTGGAGGGATGCAGCGGCGGTTGAGTATGGCGATCGCCCTGGTGCATCAACCCCAACTCCTGATCCTGGATGAACCCACAACGGGGCTGGATCTGGAGGCGCGGTATAAAATGTGGGAATTAATCCACGAGTTAAAAAGTCAGAACATTACCGTACTGCTGACCACTCACTTGCTGGATGAAGCTGAACGGTTATGTCAAAAGATTGGCATTTTGAAACAGGGACAGTTACTGGCTGAAGGCAGCATGGCCGAATTGCGGCAGTGGATTCCGGCTGAAGAAATCATTCTGGTGAAAACCGACCAGGAAGCGGCTGCGATCGCCCGTGCCCAGGAATTGGGTTTTACTCACCGTCGTTATGGGAATGAACTCGCGTTCTGGTTACCAAAATCCGTGGAATTGAAGGAAATCCTGGCGATCTTTGACGGCATTCCTCTCGACTCTATTTCTCGTCAACCCGTGCGCCTGGAATACATTTACCTGGAAGTGATGCAGCACTCATTCACCAGCACTGGGGGTCGTCAGGATGGCAACCAGACTGCGAAACAGGGGATCTAAGTCAGCAGGCACACGGTAAAGATTCAGATCCTGTTCAATCTGTTTGAGTTCACGATGCAACACTCCAAACTGCCAGATATCTCCAGTGGAAACGGCTCCATACAGTAAGGGGTCGGCTGAATTCGTCCATTGATTCAGGGCGATGAGTTCGACGGCGAGTTGAGTAAACCCTCTGGCGAGATCGGCATTCTTAGCTTCAATGACCAAAAGATGGCGCTGGGTGTAAAGGTAGTAATCCAGCGCACCCTTCAGTTGGTTAGAGACGTTGATTGAATATTCGATTCTTAGTTGAGCCTGAGTGGCATCAATCAGAGCTAAAACGATCGGCGCAATGAGCACTTCACGGCGGGCGGCTTCACTGGTCAGGCTGACATAGGGCAGGCGGCGCTGAAGATTAGTTTTGAGGTCAGCGAGATGCTCAAACGGGGCATCGGATGTGGGTAAAGTTAACGAGCTACGCTTGAGCGAATAATCAAACTCGGCCAGAATATCGTCCGGCTCGTAGGTCATCTCAAAGTAATGACGAAAAGTATAGGATTTGTTGGGGTCGAGAATCCTGGCTCTGGACATGGAATCAAGATGGGAACGGTAGTGATCTTCAATCAAATTCGGCATACTGGGGTGGACTAGCTCCAATTCGTTGGGTAATCCGGGGATATTTAACCTTAGGTTGTGGTGCCATGATTGCTGTGACCTGGATTTGATGCCACCAATCATCCCCAAAATCAAACCAATAACCAAACGGTTCCTGTACTTCCAGTCCTAACGCTCCAATTTGAGTTTGGGCCACATCTCCAGCCATTGGACTGCCAAAATCATTCGATAAGGCTATGGCTAAACCATAGCGATCGGCGTTGGGATCGTTGGGACCTTTTCCCTTCAACTGAAACTCATACATGTGCTCTTCTTCTCGATCGAACGCCTTAAAGATCACGGAATGCAGATCTGCCAGGGTCTGATCCCCTCGAATTTCGATGGTTCGGATGACTTGAGGATTTTTTTTGATAAATTGCTCCGTAACAGGTCCATCAATTAGAGCCACATCCAACACATATAGAGCCTGAAGCGCTTCTGCTGAAGGTGGCTGACGAGTTAGAGGTGTTTGTGCTTGAGTGGATTTAGGTTTGGTGGTTTTGCGTGATGCTGGACTGTTGTGGGAGGAGGCTGATTGTATCTGATCTGCGATCGCCTGACTATCCTCCCGATGTCCTGGAATATAAGGAATCAGTCCACGCCGAAAGGCTTCCACCTGTGCCCCCAAAGGAGCGTGCCGGATATCTATAATTAGCCCATTCACTGACAGCATCCAGACGAGTGGGTTATCTTCTATCCGGCTAGGCAAACACCAATCGGGATCAAGCTGGTGCATGTTCAGCGTATCCCGCACCAGCTTAGATTTTCCCTGTCCTGTGCTGGCGGAGATGCCAAACCATTGATACAGTTCACTGGCACTGATATGAGGATTTTGAGAACTGTCAAAGAGAAAATTAACCATCCCAATTGCGTGGGTAATGCCACAAGCCCAAGTTTTTGGCTGCCCCTTCTCGATCGGAGAGGGGCGCTTCCGACAAAGAGCCGCTGTCGCTTGACGAATCAATTGAGCATACTCTTCGTTGAGGTGTTGTTTAGCAAATTCATCCGTCAGCGCAATAATGCTACTAAACTTCGCTTCCATTGCCTTAGGAACGTCTTCAGACTTTTTAGGTTTGGCCATGACGTTGAATAAAATACTAGGGCTGAGTTGCAAGGAGAGGCGGATCGAGAGGCTGGCGTGTTTGGCTCCCAACAAGCGATCTCCTGAGTTGAATTTAGCAGGTGCAACGAATCACGGCAGAAATTTTCGACTAGATATCGGTCTTTGCCCCCAGGTTTGAGGGCGATCGGCCACAGTTAAGATGAAAGAATCGTTGATGGGAAACCGCTATGACCCAGGCCAGGGTAAAGTTCACCACTTTTGAGGAGTATCTCTCCTACAGTGATGCCA
>JBBIQC010000063.1:0-12725 GCA_037442585.1 Oscillatoriales cyanobacterium bin_317 | reverse complement strand
CCATAAAAGGATTGAATCATTGCCCTGGCCACGATCGCCATCAAATGTTCTGATCGATAACCAAAGTCTCGTCGCAGTTGGGGAGCATCCAGGGCCCAGATCGCGTCTCCACCCTTCATTCCACCCCCTACATGGCCACTGTTATCAAAGGCAACGGCAAAATTGCGATCGAGGGCAGTATTGGAGTCAGGAGAAGCCATCACACTTCCACAATAGCCACCACATCCCACCTGCATATAGCGCCCATTCCAGGTGTGGGTCGGTAACTGTAGTTCAAATTGAATCTGAGGCGTGATGTATCCTTTCACCTGACAGTATTCCGGCGTATTCCCAGTTGCCTTGACAAGTTGTGTGGCAAAAATGGCAGCAGGAGCATCCGGGATACCAGAAAAATCCTGCTGCCCTAATGTTCCACAGGGGCCAGGAGCAACGGGAGCCAGCAGAGGAAACTGAGCCAGCAGCGGCGCAGGTGGATTGGACAAATCGTGGCGATTGATCTGGGGCGATCGAGCACTGGCAGTTGGGAACAGGGAAATGGACAGAAGGGCGACTGCAAAGCCAATCAACCAAAGCCTCAATCGCCAGCCACACCACTGTTGAGCTAATTGTCTCAGGTAAATCAAAAAGCTCTCTCGCATCCAATTCACCTGCTTATCGAACATGGTGATCTTTCATTTCTTCCTGAATTTGTTCCAGAGTCCGGTCTTTCGTTTCGGGAACAAGTTTATAGGTGAAGATGACGGAGGCAACAGTCAGAACCGCATAGAGCCAGAAGGCACCCGGACGGCCCAACGCCTGCACGATCGAGAGAAAGGTCACAGCCACGATCAGGTTGGCACCCCAGTTAGCAATAGTCGCCACACTCATCGCTTTAGACCGCACATTCAGGGGATAAATCTCTGAAATCAACAGCCAGAACACCGGACCTAAGCCGATCGCAAACGAGGCCACATAAAGCATCAGGATCAACACCACGGCTACCCCCAGAGAGGAGGCGAGTTGTGGTAGTTGGAACGAGATCGCCAGCAGTGCCAGAGAAATGGCCATTCCCGTCAAGCTGGTGAGCAATAGGGGACGACGACCGGCACGATCGACAAACCAGGAACCGACTATAGTGAACAGCACATTAATCACCCCAACCCCGGTGGTTGCCAGAATGGATGCACCCGCTGATTTCAAGCCGGAAAACTCCAGAATCGTGGGTGCATAGTAAATCACCGTGTTAATGCCCGTCACCTGTTGAAAGATGGCCAGACCAATGCCAATAATTAACGGCAATCTTAAGGCTGGTTTGAGCAAATCAGACCATTGTGAGGAGCCTTCCGTGGCCAAGCTGTCATGAATTTCTTGTAGTTCCGCATCTACGTTCTGCGTCCCCCGAATCTTGACCAGATCAGTACGAGCCTTGCCTCCCAGATTTTTCATCACCAGCCAGCGGGGACTGTTCGGCATAGCGGCCATCCCGAACCCTAAAGCCAGTGCCGGAACGATCGCCAATCCCAGCATCCAACGCCAACCCTCTGGCACCTTAGTGAACACATAATCGACCAGATAGGCCAACAAAATCCCTAATGTTAAAGCTAACTGGTTGAGGAAAACGAGCGTACCCCGAATACTCTTCGGTGCAACTTCAGAAATATACATCGGGGAAATAAAAGAAGCAATTCCAATGCCAACCCCAACGACAATCCGACCAATGATTAGAATAGTCAGGTTAGGAGTAAATGCCGTCAATACCGCCCCAACTCCAAAAATGATGGCAGCGAGAATGATCATGTGGCGACGACCAAAGCGATCGCCTAACAATCCCCCTAATGCCGCACCTGTGACCGAACCCACCAGTACCGCACTGACGGTAAACTCCTGCATGGTGGGATCAAGCTTGAACTGTTCTTTAATAAACAGAATGGCTCCGGAGATGACTCCCGTATCGTAACCAAACAGCAGTCCGCCAATTGCAGCGATCGCTGAAACAATAATCACAAACCCAGAAACCCGATGATGGGTTCCAGTTGGAACAGGTTGAGACATGGATGGTTGTACCATAATTCAATGCTTTGATAATTGAGAAAGTAGACAGAATGTAACAGTTTTTAGGCAAATAACTTAAAACACTGAAACCTTTTCTAATTCAGCATAAAACTCCTTGTCATTCAGCTCTTGAATCAACTTGGCAACCAGAGCTGTCCACCCGGTTTGCTGACTGGCCCCTAATCCCTCACCCGTATCACCATGAAAGTACTCGTGGAAGAGAAGCAGATCGCGCCAGTGGGGATCGGTTTGAAACTTGGTGGAGTTGCCATAGGTGGGCCGCTGTCCGTTGGATTGCCTGCGGAAGATTTTCACCAGGCGCTGAGACAGTTCCTCTGCCACCTCCTTCAAGTTCATCCACTTGCCCGATCCGGTAGGACATTCCACCTGGAAGCTATCTCCCAGGTAACGGTAATAGCGTTGCAAAGACTCAATCAGTAAGTAGTTCATTGGCAACCAGATCGGTCCGCGCCAATTTGAGTTACCGCCAAAGGTGCCAGTTCTCGACTCCGCAGGTTCATAGTCAATGGAATAATCGACTCCCTGATAGTTGAAGGTATAGGGATGATGTAAATGATAGCGAGAAACCGATCGAATTCCATAAGGGGACAAAAATCCCTCTTCATTCAACAAATGTTTGAGAATCTGCGTGAGTTGTTCGGGCGTAACGATCGCCAACAAATGTCGTTTTTCATCCCCACGAGTGAGTGTCGAAGCAATATTTTTCATCAACTCAGGACGATTCTCCGCAAACCACTGCATCCCTTCTTTGAGATTAGGTAACTGCTGTAATACCTCCGGCTGTAGTGTCAACACTGCAAACAACGGAGCCAACCCTACCAAAGAATACACCTTGAGCAGTTTCTCCTGTCCATCAGGAAGGGCCAGCGCACTGAAATAGAATCCATCCACCGCATCCCACAACGCCAGTTGCCGATCGCCACCCACCTGATTCATCGCTCCCGCAATATTCAAGAACTGGCGTAAAAACCGGACTGCCACATGCTCATAAACTGAATCTTCGAGATTGAGTTCCAGCGCAATCAGCAGCATATTTAAGGAAAACATCCCCATCCAGGCGGTACCATCTGATTGCTCCAGATAGCCGCCTGTCGGTAAGGGCGCACTGCGATTGAAAATGGCAATATTGTCCAATCCTAAAAATCCACCCTGGAATAATCCTTTGTCATCGTTATCTTCGCGATTCAGCCACCAATAATAATTACCGACTAATCGCTGAAACATATATTCCAGAAATTTGCGATCGCCCTTGCCTGTTTTCTGTTTCTCATATTGATAAACCTTCCAGGCTGCCCATGCCTGCACAGGCGGATTGACATCACCAAAGGCCCACTCATAAGCTGGAACTTGCCCATCCAGATCCAGGTAGTTCTCACCCATCAACAACAGCAATTGCTGCTTAGCAAAGTGGGGATCCACCATTGCCATCACCACACAATGGAATGCCCAGTCCCAGGCCGCAAACCAGGGATATTCCCACTTATCGGGCATGGAAATCACATCTTTGGCAGACAGCATCTGCCAGCGAGAATTGCGTCCAGTTAAGCGTTGAGCCGGAGGGGGAGGTTGTCCTGGATCCCCATAGAGCCAGGTATGGACATCATAGTCATAAAATTGTTTACTCCAGAGCAAGGCCGCGATCGCCTGCCGTTGAATTAAGCGATCGTCCTCACTCAGATTGGGAAATAGCGTCGTATAAAACTCATCCGCTTCCTGTTGCCGTCGGCTAAAAGTGTCATCAAAAGTATGGTCAAACGGCGCATAAATCGGTTCATCGCTGAATCGCAATTGCAGCGTGATTGTCTCTCCTGGTGCCACTGAACACTGATAACAGGGAGCAGCTTTTGTGCCCGTCTGTTGGGGATTGACAGCGTCCGATTTGTGATCAATCACGTACTCGTGAAAAGCATCTTTGACATAAGGAGTGGGATTGACACTGCCAAAAATGCGTTCAAAGTTGGTTTCGTTATTGGTAAACAGCAGCGGCGGATGTGTACCCTGAAAACTATCAAAATAAAGCCAGCGATCGCCGCAAGCTGAATGATGCAGCTTCATCGCCTGCTCAGACTCTTTCGTAATCTCTCCGGGAGGTTGTTTCCCCGTCCATGACCAGGTATTACGAAACCAGAGAGTGGGCAAGACAGTAATGGGTGACGTTGTTAATCCACGATTGGTGATATGAATGCGAATACAGAGGTCTTCTGGTGAGGCTTTGGCATATTCTGCAATGATATCAAAATAATGATTCTCATTAAATATCCCTGTATCCAGTAGCTCATATTCCGGATCTCGGTTAGAGCGATGACCATTGACTGAGACTAATTCATCATAGGGATAGGCGTGCTGCGGATACTTGTAGAGCCAGCGCATATAGGAATGGCTGGGCGTGTTGTCTAGATAAAAATAGTATTCTTTGACATCCTCCCCATGATTGCCCTCGCTATTCGTCAGTCCAAACAGACGCTCCTTGAGAATCGGATCCTGTCCATTCCAGAAGGTCAGTGCAAAACAAATCTCACCTCCCCGATCGCAGAAACCACCCAGGCCATCTTCCCCCCAACGATAGGCCCGCGATCGGGCATGATCATGGGGCAGGTAATCCCAGGCATTGCCATAGGCGGAATAATCTTCTCGCACAGTACCCCATTGCCGCTCACTCAAATATGGCCCCCAATGATGCCAGGGGGCAGTGGGATCCGTATTCTCTTGAATTCGTTGTTGCTCCGCACCCATCGGTTATCGTCCTGTACGTATTTTAGAATCAGCGACTCTCAAAAGTTATGCGTGCGCCAGGACAATACCAGGAAAAAGTGCAAAAAAAGTGCAGAAAGTAAAAGTTGGAAAATCCGCTTTTTGAAATTACCCTATGGGATTTGTGCAGGCCAGAATACAGTCAGATTTGTGAAAACCTGAGAGGATAGCCAGAGTCGCTAAAAGGGATTAACTATGGGACTCCAGCAACAAATCCAAAATATTTTTCCGGCAGCCGATCAGATTCCATCTGAGTTTTTGCTGACAGAACCGATTAATCAACGGGAATATCTGATTGGAGGGGAAATGCGTCTCTGGGATGGCCCTCAGGAAGATGTATTTTCACCCCTGCGGTTGCAAACGACTGCTGAACTGCTGCCGCAAACCATTGGGAACTTTCCCCTACTGACCGAAGCAGAATCACTAGCAGCCTTACAGGCCGCTGTAGAAGCCTACGATCGCGGACGCGGTAAATGGGCGGTCATGCCTGTTCAGCAACGGATTGAATGCCTGCAGGACTTCACCTACCGGATGCAGACGCAGCGGGATCAGGTGGTGAAGATTTTGATGTGGGAAATTGGCAAATCCTATGTCGATTCTCAAAAAGAGTTCGATCGCACCATTGACTACATCGAAAATACGATTGATGCACTCAAGAATCTCGATCGAGTTTGTTCCCGGTTTGAAATTGTGGACAAAGTGATTGGCCAGATTCGACGGGCACCCTTGGGTGTGGTGTTGTGCATGGGGCCATGCAATTATCCCCTGAATGAAACCTTCACGACTCTGATTCCGGCGCTGATCATGGGTAATACGATCGTGATGAAAACTCCTCGCCCCGGAACCCTACCCGTTCAACCCCTGCTGGAAGCTTTTCAGAAAGCTTTTCCACCCGGTGTGGTGAATACAGTGTATGGTAAAGGTCGTGCGGTCACACCACCGCTGATGACTTCAGGGCAGGTAGATGCACTGGCCTTCATCGGCTCCAGTAAAGCGGCCACTAATCTGGATAAACTCCATCCCAAACCCCACCGTCTACGCACGATTCTGGGCCTGGAAGCAAAAAATCCTGCCATTATCCTGCCCAGTGCTGACCTGGATCTGACGGTGCAAGAATGTATTCTGGGCACGCTTTCCTTTAATGGCCAACGCTGTACGGCACTGAAAATTCTGTTTGTGCATCGGCAGATTGCGGAAGCCTTCCTGGAAAAATTTGTGCTTGCTGTCAACGCGCTCAAATTTGGTATGCCCTGGGAACCTGGGGTAGTAGTAACGCCCCTGGCTGAACCAGGCAAGCCCGAATACCTGGCCGAGTTAGTGGAAGATGCCAAACAGTTGGGAGCCGAGGTAATCAATGACGCAGGCGGAACCGTGAATGAAACCTTCTTCTACCCGGCAGTCGTCTATCCTGTAACGCCCCAGATGCGGCTGTACGACGAGGAGCAATTCGGCCCAGTGATTCCCATCGTGCCCTACGACGATCTGGAAACACCGATCGAGTACATCGTCAATTCCAACTATGGGCAGCAGGTGAGTATTTTTGGTCAGGATCGAGATGCGATCGCCGATCTGATCGATCCGCTGGTGAACCAGGTTTGCCGGGTGAATTTAAACAGCCAGTGCCAGCGGGGGCCGGATACCTTCCCATTCACAGGCCGCAAAGATTCAGCAGAAGGTACCTTGTCAGTCAGTGATGCCCTGCGATCGTTCTCGATTCGTACCCTGGTTGCGGCCAAAGAAAACTCGTTGAACAAAGCGCTGATTACGGAAATTATCAAAGAGCGCAAGTCCAACTTCCTGTCTACTGATTTCATTCTCTAGTTCTAAACCAAGTCCAGCTAGAGAACGGTCGTTTTTCCCTCAGAGAAACTACGGTTCTGGACTTGGACAAGGTTTATTTTCTAAAATCCGGCGATCGCGCTTCTGGTTAACGCACTATGGCTACCCTCATTCTGCCCCGTCACGGACAAAGTCTCTGGAACGTCTTACAGGCTGGGTGGATGTGCCGTTAAGTGAGCAGAGACGGGCCGCAGCGACGATCGCCTCCTGTGGGACTGGCACGGTTAGGATAAATACCAGGGCAATACCTGGCAACCTTTTGTCTTTAGAGCTACTGGACAGTGGAGCTCTTGTACCATTTTGGATTTTGGATTTGCGATTTTGGATTACAGAATGCTGATTAGTCGGCGATTTCAACGATCGCTCTGGCCAATTTGCGATTTCAATTGGTATTACATTTTCTTCATGAAGACATACGCGGATCGTCGTATTGTCTTTGATGTCAATTTTGCAGAATATTGAGTCAGGCGGCAGAGCAAGCATGCGGCAAAACGGAGTATCCACTGCTGGTAGGTTTGGATGCGTTAGCTAGGGATTGGCCAGAAACCAGGTCATCCTCGATCGCTGCTCAGGATTGAGACTGCCAGTATCTCAAGCAGGAAGACAGATCCTGCTAAAAACTGTTTTGAGAGCTTTGGATGAATTCATAACATTGTGGGAAAAGACATTATGAGCCAAGTAAATGTAAGCCGAGCACAAAGAATTACATCAACTCAAAGAACTGCCAGACTGCATAGCTATGACAAAGAAAAAATCGGTTTGGAGTTTTTAGATGATGTTCATCCTGCTATAAAGGATCAATTGGCTGGTGCAACTGATTTGCAGACATTTCTTAAATCTGTTGCAGATTTGAGCCTTGATGACCGTAAACGACTTGTTGAACAGGCGTTCGTTCTATTTAACGATAACTTTGTTCATTTACCGTTCAAGGTAGCGATGCATGGAGTTAATCCCATTCAAAAACTCCGTTTAATTAAGCATCGCCTGGAACAGGCAAAAGCGTCTGACTTGGAGAGCGCATTATCATTTCATAGCGAAATGTTGGCAATTTTCAACTCCGTTCGAGATCTACATACCAATTATCTTTTGCCCTTTCCATTTGCAGATAAGTTTGCTTTTTTGCCATTTCAAATTGAGGAATACTTTGAGAATGGTGAGCCGCATTATATTGTGACCCATCTGGTTCAGGGCTTTTCGCATCCCCAATTTAAGCCAGGTGTTGAAATCAAAATGTGGAATGGGGTGCCCATTCGTCGGGCCATTGAACTCTCTGCAGATTTACATGCCGGTAGCAATTTGGCAGCCCGTCATGCTCGTGGTCTTGATGGATTAACGATCCGTCCTTTAATTCGTTCACTACCCCCTGATGCTTTATGGGTTGTCATTGGGTACACCGATCTGGATGGTGTTGAGCGTGAACTCAAACAGGAATGGGCTGTTGCCCCCTACCGACCCACCTATGTTGGGACGGATGCAGATTCCTTGAGTGCCAGCGCTGTTGCCCAGGGAGTAGATCTGGAAGCTCAGATCACCCAAGAAGCCAAGAAAATGCTTTTCGCTCCGGAAGTTGTGGCGGCAGAAGTCGCGGCAGCAGACCAGCAAGCAATGCTTTCTACCGAACAAGCATCGACTGATCAGGAGATTCCAACCCTGATGGTGGGTGTTTTTCGGGCACAGCGTGTCAAGACTCCATCTGGGGAGTTCGGGCACATGCGGATTTTTACGTTTAACGTTGATGACCCTCAAGCCTTTATTAAGGAGTTTATTCGGTTAGTCGGATTGCTGCCACAGAATGGCTTAATTGTGGATGTCCGGGGCAACGGTGGAGGGCATATTTGGGCAAGTGAAGGACTGCTGCAAGTACTGACTCCTCGCGATATATCGCCAGAGCCAACTCAGTTCATCAATACCCCTCTCAACTTACGCATTTGTCAACGACATGAGAAGAATCCCACCGGACAGATTGATCTTGGCCCCTGGGTGCCCTCAATTCGTCAATCCGTGGAAACTGGTGCGACCTATTCTAGTAGTTTTCCGATTACCCCTGTGGATTTTGCCAATCAGATCGGGCAGAAATATCATGGGCCTGTGGTATTAATCACAGATGCACGGTGTTACAGTGCAACCGACATATTCGCGGCAGGGTTCCAGGATCACGAGATCGGCTATATTCTTGGCGTAGATGATAATACGGGGGCTGGTGGTGCCAATGTCTGGACTCATGCCTTACTGCGAACATTGTTAAGTGTACCCGCTCCCCCAGACCCGGAAACTCCCTACAAGCCTTTGCCCAATGGTGCCAATATGCGTGTTGCGATCCGGCGTTCACTCAGAGTTGGGAAACAGTCGGGGACTCCCGTTGAAGACCTGGGGATTACTCCGAACTCACGCTATTACATGACCAGAAAGGATTTGCTCACCGGAAATGCCGATCTTCTCAATAAGGCTGGGGAAATCCTCTCTCACATGCCAGTTCGTAAGTTGAATGTGACCACTACAACCAGTCCGGGAAAAATCACCATTCAAGCCGAAACTCTGGGGCTTGCCCGTCTTGATATCTATATCGATGGTCGTCCAGTTAAGAGTATCGATGTCACTGATGGCAAACAGTCGTTTGATGTTCCGCTCCCAACCCCAGCCAGGTTGCTGGAGTTCGCTGGCTTTAAAGCGAACGAGTATGTAGCCTCTAGAATGATCAATCTCTAGCAGCCATTACTCGCAGCGATCGCTGATACGGTAGATCGGTTTGATGCCGAAAATTCCGTAACTGTTCGCCCGATGACTTTTGCCTCAGCGATCGCCAGCTAGCCCTTACGTATACCGCCCAAACAGCAATCAGAGGTGCGGAAGATGCAAATCAGTTTAACTACAAAGCTCCTGCGTTTTTGTTTCATTAAGACGTTACTGATCAGTGCGATCGCTGGCTGGGCCTTGGAGCCGAGCTTGAACGCTGGGGAAAGTCGGGAAGAGCCGTCGATCGCACAGTCAGGTTCCAGGGGAACCGTTACATGCCGCTTTAAATGGGCACCCGATACTGTGCCTCAGCAGTCCACCTGCATCGCAGAACATTTGACACCTACCTTCTACCGCCAAATCGCATCCTGTCGAGGTGTCAATAGTTGTGTTCTCAACGTGCCCTCCTTGGTGCCAATTCGTCTGTGGAGTCCTGACTCACGGAACCAGGCCACCTTTGCCGCCGCTCTGCCCCCAACCTATACGTTCCAGGTCTTCCCGCGAGCCGCAAAGGCGACGAAAGGCCCGTGGATTAGTGCAGCAACGCAAAAGGCCGTGGTTGTTCGTTGGGAGACGGACGCAAAGGCCAGTTCATGGCTGCGGGTGGTCAACGACCAGTTCTCTCCACCCCATACAGCGCAATGGATTGAGGGTAAGTCATCCTGTCCTGGAGGGGCTGCACAGCCGTGCATCCACACAGCAATCCTGACTGGCCTTGATGCTGGGCGCAGATACCGTTTTGTGCTTGGCGATGTGGTTCCGACTGTCACTACTGGCCAGCATCCCGGCGGGGGATTTGTCACGGAGCCTGTCGTTATCGGTGGTACGGAGTACAGTTTCTCTGTGGTGGGGGATGTACAGGGACAAGGCGACAAGGTTTGGAAGGACGTTGCGGACTACAGCGCAGATCTTCAGATGAACACGGGCCGACCAGGAGGGCCAATTCTGCATACGGGCGACTTGACCGCTTCCCTTGCAAACTGGAAGGATTTCTTCTCCCTCGGAGCCTGGATGCTTTCGAGCCACCCGTTCTATCCTGCGATGGGGAATAACGATAACCAAGATTTGTTCCTCAGGTACTTTGGCCCCACGGGGCGGATCGATCCAACTGGCTACGATCTCGAATGGAAGCCTTACTACTCAGTGAACTATGGGAATACCCATTTCATTGTCCTCGATACGAACAGCCTGACCTCCTGCACCAATGCCCAGGCCACGTGGTTGCGGAACGACCTCAAGGGGTCTGGTGCCACGACAGCCGAGAATATCGTGATAGTCACCCATTGGGGACCACGCGGCTATGGTGTGTATGGTGACAATACAACCCTAAAGTCCTGCCTGGAATCGTTATTTAGGGATTCCAGTGGGAAACCAACTGACTTTTTCCGAAAGTTGCGGATGGTGTTTAGCGGACATCAGCATTACTACGAGCGGATTAGCCAATCCCACACGGTGGGAACCGATACGCGGAAGGTGCATTATGTGACAGTAGGCACGGCAGCGGCGGATCCCCGTTGTCCTGGATCTGGCCTAGGACTGGAGGCATCCTCGGCCTCCGTCTGTAAGAATCCAGGCGATCCGTCATCCGATGGGACGTATGATTACCAAGGCGTGGTGGTTGACGTGCGGGGGCGGGTGTTTGAACTCCGCGCCTACAACTTTGCCTATGATGCTGCAGGGAAACGGGTGCCAAAAGGCCCTTCTGGTACTTGGTACTCGGTCTTGGATTGTTTTGCCATGAACGACAAGGGCGAAGCTGTTCCGCCGCAGAACGCCTGCAAGCCTTGAAGGGGAGTCATCCTGATTCAGGAGTGTGTGAAGAACTGAAAATGCAGAAGTTTTATTTTCTATCAAGGTAAGGAGATAACAAAATGAACTACAAAGGGATGACTGTTGATCCTTCATCCTCTAAGGATAATCAGCCCGACCGAGCTAAAAAATTATTGCACGATCTTCTCGTAGCATGGGCTACGACGGATTGGACTCTTACTCTCAAGAGAAATGATATTGAAGCCTGGAATCAATTTAGACAAAAAGCTCCAGATGATATTCCCAATCTTTCAGGAGAAGACTTTGCAAATTTAGATTGGAGCGGAGCTAATTTGGCAGGTGTCAATCTGAAAGATGCTAATTTAAGCCGCACCAATTTAACAGGCACTGATTTAACAAAAGCTGATCTGTCAGGAGCTAATTTGACAGAAGCCAATTTGACAGGAGCAATTCTCCATGCAACAAACCTTCAATCAGCCCATTTGACAAAATCAATTCTTACAGGTGTTCAACTGGAACATTGCCTGATGAATGATGAAACTGATTTGACCGATTGCCTCTGTGACTACATCTGTATTGGTCAAGAGAAAATAGACATTTTGAAAAAAGAAGATCTTGAACTTCTCAAGGGAGATTTGGAGGATTTGAGAACTATGTCGAAAAACCGAAAGAATACTATTCCAGAAAATCAAGATCTTGTTTCAGGAAGGGATGATCCCCTGAGAGAAGAAATTGAAATACATCTCGGTCGCCCAACTAAAAACAACAATATCTTGGAAGAGGTAAGGTATTTGCAGGCTCGACTACAATCGTATACCTACCAAAAGAAGTTGATTGCGGTGGCAGAAAAACCTTCTTTGGGTGCTTACATTAAAAAAACAGCTCCTTATGCCGCTGCGGTCCTTGCATTTCTATTGTTTGGAGGTTTCCTTTATGGATACAAAAAAGATCAAGTTCAAGTATCGTTTACCTACGATGTTGGCACAATCACTGGAGGCGTACTGGTAGGTACTGCAGCCTTGATGGCTGCAACCGCTTACCTCAAGAAGTCCACCGAAGAAAGCAACGAAAGAAGCGACAGAAACTTACAATAGCTGATTCATTGGGCATGAGGACTCCAGGTACCCAGCAGGGCAGAGTAGCAGTTGGTAAACCATACCCAATACTGGATGCGATCGGCTCTACTCCATAACCCGTTAGAGGTTAAAGATCATGACCATCCATAATTGCCACACCCACATCTTTTCATTTCAGACCATTCCCGAATATGCGCTTCCCTGCGGCTTCATTCGGTTCCTGGCCCAGCAGGAATTTTCTCGCCCTCTGGCCCGCTTTCTTAATCGTTTAAATCCTGCCAGTTCCGATGATCTGTTCGATCGCTATGCCACCTTGATCCGCATCGGATCGCAGTCCCAGGCAGTGATCTTTCAAGCACTGCAAGCCTCCTACCCGGTAGGAACTCGCTTTGTGGTATTGACTATGGATCACGCCTATCGCGCAGCGGGGAGAGTGCCACAACCCTTTACAGAACAACTCGCCGAAGTCACTGCATTAAAAGAGCAACATGGCGATGTACTGCT
>JBBIQC010000062.1:0-12738 GCA_037442585.1 Oscillatoriales cyanobacterium bin_317 | reverse complement strand
TGATGAAAAACAATCCTCGTACACCTTTTAGTCTTCCTCAGCAAGCCCTAATTAACTGACGAATTCCTTCGTTCAGCAGGCTAACATTGTATCCCTCGCTAAGGATCCGGGCAATATCATCTGGCTTGGTGCTGGCAGGAATCAAATAAATCTTGCCTGGATCCTGAATGCCAGCAGCAGCACTGACATCATAAACAGTCTCTCCAATGGGTACATTGCCCCACAGAAAATCGTTCAGGGTATGGTGATACTCTGCTCCATCTAGATCAAACAAATTATGAATGCCAGGAGATTGGATGTCAGTATCAATCACAGCAACTCGCCTGCCTTGGGCGGCTAAGGCTGTAGCAAGATTAGCCGTCAAGTTGGACTTTCCGGTACCTCCTCGGTAGGAGTGAACAGCGATGATTTTGGGCACAGTGTAGTGGGCAGAAATTCGTTGGGGGGTTAAGAATATTCTACAGGGAATTACATCCAGAAGTAGAATTTCTTAAAGTCTGGAGCCAATAGGTCAAGATTTTGTGACTCAGTTGCCAGGGGTTAGGCGTCAGATGAGCGATGCAACATCAGGATGGATCCTGGTAGCGCAACTGCTCGACATCTGCCTGTAACTGCTGGAAATACTCAGTTTGCATGACTTGCGTGACATCTCGCTGACGTTTTTGCTGGTCAATTTCGATTCGCAGAGCCTGCAGTTGCGATCGCAGAGCCTCTTCTTTCTGCTTGCGATCGGTAATATCAGTAACAAAGCCTTCGTAGTAGAGCAGGTGCCCATCAGCATCGTGAACGGCTCGCGTATTCTCCTCAACCCAGATAGGCTGACCATCGCGCCGATAGACCTGATATTGCAGTCCCTTTACTTCACCTTGGGTAGCCATGAGATGAATAAACTCATCCCGACAGGCTGGGTTTACATAAATTTGATGGCCAATTTCCTGCACCAGAGTCATCATCTGTTCTGGTGACTCATAGCCGTGAATGCGCGCCATCGAGGAGTTGACCCGGAGATAACGTCCATTGGGAGTCGATTGGAAAATTCCCTCCAGTGCATTTTCAAAGATACTGCGATAGTTGGTTTCTGCCAGAACTAGGTCAGCTTCCGCTCGCTTGCGATCGCTGATATCGAAAATGACTCCATCCAGGTAGCTGAGTGTACCATCGGCACTAAAGATACCCTGCCCTCGTTCGTACACCCAGCGCAGGCTACCATCACAATGCTGAATGCGATATTCCAGTTCAAACGGCTGGCGCTGGTCGAGAGCCAATTGAATGATGGTATTCACACGGCCCCGATCGTTGGGATGAATAATGCTGGTATACGTTCTGACTTGATTGTGAATGAAGTCAGCAACCGGGTAGCCACAGAGATCCTGCATTGCCTCACTGAGGAATTCCATCGTCCAATCTGGATCATTGTGGCAACGATAAACCACCCCCGGTAGATTAGACACCAGGCTGTGATACCGTTCTTCACTCTGGCAAAGGGCCTGATTTGTTTGTTTAATCTCCGTAATGTCACGGGCAATACAGTAGATCACCCTTTCCGCCGACATAGGCTTTGCGTTCCAGGATAGCCAGCGATAGCTACCATCTCGACAGCGATAGCGATTATGGAAGCAAATGGCATCCTGTCCCAAAGCAAGTTTTGTGGCTGCAGCAAGAGTTCGTTCCCGATCGTCCGGATGGACAAGTTCCAGGTAGGGGACAGCCATTAATTCTGCACAACTGTAGCCGAGGGTCTTTTCCCAGGCCGGGTTCAGGTGTTGGAAAAACCCATCAAACCTGGCAACACAAATCAGATCCAGAGAGAGGTTGAACAGGCGATCGCGGTCTGCTTCAGCTTGCTTTTGGGCAGTGATGTCCCGCACAATCAGCAGCAATTCATCCTCAGATAACGGCGAAACTCGCACTTCCTCATAAAAGGTACGACCATACTTTTCGATCGCATGTTCAAAGACTTGTACACTACCCGTTGCCAGGGCCACTTCTAACACTTGGAGTTCCTGCTGCAACAGATGAGGAGAGAGAACTTCACTGACATGTTGGGCGATCGGCATAAATGTTCCCGATCGACTCACCTTGGGCTGAATACACTCGATGCAGGTGCCATCCCGACGCACATGCAACAGCAAATCCGGAATCGCCTTCAGGATCGCTTGGTGATGAGCCTCACAAGGAAGCAGAGTTAACTCTGGTTCTGAAAACTGGATGGAAAGGGTTAATGGATTGTCAAACGTTTGGTTTTCAAGCATCACCCGAATCAGTTTGATATTAAAAGCGTTTAAGGTTTTATCGATTTTAGCCTTATAGGTTTTATAACTATCGGTTCAAATATAGCGGTTTCTAATCGGATGAAGTACAGGAGAAACATTGCTGAATAAGCGTTGTAGGCATCTCCATGTACCTCACGCTAGCGAAAACCGCTATAGAAGCATTTCCCGAAGGCTTGCTTCAAACGGTAATTTAAATATTAAATTTAAAGTTGAATTAGCGAAAAACTCATATCAAAACTTCACGCAGATGATCAGGCAGATTTATCTGGAGCCAAAACGGTAAATGCATCCGCCTGACCATAGCCAGGAGGATACATTTGTCACTTCATCAGCAGGAAAGGACGGAGAAAATACGGAAAATCGGCATCGACTAGCCTACAGGAATGAGAGCACACTTATTCAGTTCCCTGGCCTCCCAACCCTGCAGCAAATTCTTCGCCGTAACCTTCCTCACCGTGTTCGTGGATATCCAGTCCTTGAATTTCAATGTCTGGGTTTAACCGTAACCCGATCGTTGCATCGAGAATTTTGAGGATCCCAAATGTTACAGCTCCAGCCAGGACGTAAGTCATAACTACCGCCGCTAGTTGGATCAAGACTTGTTCCGGGTGCCCATATAGCAAGCCGTCTCTGCCAGCAGAGTTAACTGTGGTTGTGGCAAAGACTCCGGTCAGCAATGCGCCGACCGTACCACCAACCCCATGCACTGGAAAGGTATCTAAACTGTCATCGATGCCCATCTTGACCTTGACACTAATGGCAAAAAAGCAACAGGTTGCTGTGATCGCACCAATCAGGATGGATGCCAGGGGAGTGACAAATCCAGCGGCTGGAGTAATGCCAACCAAACCAGCAACGGCTCCGGAGGCTGCACCAACGGCAGTTGCTTTCCCTCTCAAAGCTTTCTCCAAAATCAGCCACATTACCATAGCGGCGGCGGCAGAAGTATTCGTAGCCACAAAGGCAGTAGTAGCCAAAGAACCGGACGCATAAGCACTGCCTGCGTTAAACCCAAACCAGCCGAACCACAGCAAGCCAGCCCCCAATAAAATAAACGGCACATTGTGAGGCGCTGACAGGCGATTGGGATAGGTTTTACGCGGCCCAATTACCATAGCAGCCACGATCGCTGAAACTCCAGTGGCGATATGGATAACGGTTCCACCGGCAAAGTCTAAGGCACCAATCCCACCAGCCAGACCAAAAAATCCCCCCTTTGCCCAGACCATGTGGGCCACAGGGCAATGCACCAATGTTGACCACAACAACACAAACCAGGCAAAGGCCGTGAAACTGCACCGCTCCACAATGGCCCCAGTAATTAAGGCTGGGCTGATGATGGCAAACATAGCCTGGTAAATCATGAATGCCTGGTGCGGGATGGTTGGAGCATAGGAGGTCATTACCTGATCAGGTGGTAGCCCAGCTTCATAAGGCATTCGCGGCAGATAACCGGTTGTTTCTAGACCAACATGATTCAACCCAATCCACTGCAGCCCACCAATAAATGAGTTGCCAGGTGAAAAGCTGGTGCTATAGCCCCAAAGAATCCAGGTGACCCCAACAATGCCCATTGAGATAAAGACCATCATCAGGGTATTCAGGATGTTACGCTTGGCGACGAAGCCTCCATAGAAGAAGGCTAAGGCAGGAGTCATTAAGAGAACCAGGGCAGAGCAAACCAGCATAAAAGCGGTATCTGCTGCTTCTTGGGCGTTGGCCAATTGTTCTTCGATCGTTGGTTCAGCCAGTGCTGGTTCGATGAGGAAAAATACCAACAAAACTCCAGCCATCAAACCTACTTTGATAATATTTTTCAGCATGGTTGAGCATATCCAAAGGATTTTAAGTCCCTTGTTAAAAGAGCTTGCGTTTGACTAATCATTTAAAACCGCTATATCACAGGCGAAATTTATTTGGTATTACATCCAAAAAAGGCTGACTGGTTTGTTTCTAAAGATACCATTTTGCAGTTAATTGGTTAATAAATATCCCCAGGAATGGTTCACAAAACTACTAAGAAGTAATGCTATTAAAGCTTCAGAAAAGAAGTGAAAGAGCAGCTTTCTGTAGGAGTTTAAGGCCACTGAATGCAGCCTCATAAACCATCCAGATCTAACTTTTTCTAATCTTTTCTGCCTGGAAAGATCTAACTTTTTCTAATCTTTTCTGCTTTCGGTGTTATTCTGCTGAACGTGTCCATGCAAACCATTGCTGAATCACATCCACCAGCCAACTGCACTCCTCGTGACTTAACCCCCGGCCAAAGAACTCTTCCCCAGTCGCCGTTTGCAGCATTACCACCCGTTCCTCACAGGCAGTTTTGCCATGAGAAAACATTTTCAGCGTGTGAAATACCTTGGCGATCGCAACAGTTGGGCCACTACTCAGAGGAACTCCGATCTGAAACAGCCGTTTGGAGATCGAGAATCGTTGTCGATCGAAGTGAACAAGGGTTGGCAAAAAGTTCCAATAGGTGAGACTAACTACCGATCCAGCAATCCCCAGAAACAGCACAAGCATTCCCAGATCAACCGTGAGGGCAGATGGAAAGGGAAGAACCTGTCCCAGGGCAACCAGCACAATCCCCAGCGGCGGCAACAGTAACAACAATTCCCAGGAGCTACTGCCTGGTATTTTGATAGTCAGTTCGTCCGGCGTTTGATACACTTCCAGCCGCGTATCCAGAGGAGGTTGGAGCGATCGCATCTCATTTTCAGCCAGTGCTCTTTTAAGCGATTGTGCCTCTCCTGCAGTCAGTGCCTTTTGATTGGGTTCCAGCCGTTCTGCAGTGGGCGATCGTAGAGCTTCCAAGGCCTGTCGAGCGGTTTGAAACCGTTTGCTGACATCCGGTTCCACCAGCTTTTCAATCCAGCGGACAAAGGATGGATTGAGGCTAACGCGATCGGCAAATTGAATCCTCAAATCCTTTTGTGGCAATTCTGCAGGACATACTCCTGTAAGCAAATGAATCAGTGTTGCCCCCAGACCATACAGATCGGAAGCAGGAACCGCCCGTCCCCCAAACTGTTCCAGGGGCGCATATCCATAAGTACCGACCACCGTAAACGTAGTTCCTTCCCTGGCTGCTCGATTCTGGACGGCACCAAAATCCACCAGATAAATGAAATTATCTTTTCCCCAAATCAGATTACTGGGCTTAATATCCCGATGTAATACAGGAGGACTCAACTCATGTAAGTAAATCAGCAAATGCAGCAAATTCACGGCAATTTGCAAAACCTGCCGTTCCCTAAAATGTTTTCCCTGCTCTAACAACTGCTTCAGAGACTGACCAGGAATATAATCCTGCACCAGCCCAAACCACTGCTGCGGTTCTGCGATCGAGAAAGACTCCCGATATTTCGGAATCTGGGGGTGATCCAGTTGCCGCAGTACCTGAGCTTCTCGCTCAAACAATTTCAAATCTTCCCATTGGGTTGTTCCGGCCCCAAAAGCCAGCAGCTTGACCACCACCAGCTCTGGGGGTTGCAGGGAGATATCTTCCGCCAGCCAGGTTTGTCGTCCAGGAGCCTGACTCAGCTTCTGTTTCAGTTGGTAGCGCTGATCAAGAATTTGTTCGGGTTGCAACATGAGTGAGGGCGATCGGGTAAGCAGTTTAATCCAATCAAGTTCTACTAAGAAACGTACCCTTGTTCATAGTAACCTTTGGCGCTAGTTCAAAGCTTCAATTCGGCGATCGAGCGGTGGAGTACACCATGCAGGGGTTGGGACATAGAACAGGAATAAAACCAGAAGAAACGCTAAAACAGGATCGATTTTTCATCAGCCTCTGCATCAAAAAAGTGATTATCAACAACCAGATCAAACAATAACATCACTGCATCAGCCGTCAATGCAGATAACGCTGTCATAGAATAGTAATATTCAACTTCTACTGGGTTCTATGAGTACTGCAAGTTACACCGGAAATGTTGCTAAACTACTGACGTTCGGCGACTGCTACCAAATGGATTGGGACGACTGGCCAGACTATCCAACCGAAGTGGGATTGCAACCAGAAGACATCCCAGAACTGATCCGCATGGCCATCGATCGCACCTTTGATGAAATGGATAGCGATCGCCTTGAAGTATGGGCACCCATCCACGCATGGCGGGCACTGGGGCAATTAAAAGCAGAAGCTGCGATCGTGCCCCTAACGACAATTCTCAATAAGGACATCGATTGGATTTGGGAAGAACTCCCCCGCGTTTACAGTATGATTGGTCCGGCTGCTATTCCTGTTTTGGCAGACCTGATCCGCGATCCATCCCAGGACGATTCCGCTCGCAATACAGCCGTAGATTGTCTCAAGGAAATCGCCATCACCCATCCTGAGAGTCGGGATGCCTGCGTTGCCCCCCTGATGCAGCAGTTAGAAGCCTTTGAGGAGAATGATATCGCATTAAACACAAGCCTGATTGTTAACCTGATGGACTTAAAAGCAACAGAAGCCGCTCCGGCGATCGAAAAAGCCTTTGCCGCAGAACGAGTAGACGAATTTATGGTTGGCAGTTGGCCCTCGGTTCAAATCGACCTGGGCTTAAAGCAAGAAACCGACTTTTCACCGGATGAATTGAAACCCAAAGTGCCTGCATACCTGATGGATGTTAAAAAAATGTTGGATCTATACGAAGCCCAGATGCAGCAACCTCAAGGCTTTGGCAAAGCAGTACCGGCAACCAAAACCAGCCAGAAAAAAACCAGTCAGAAGAAAGCCAGTCAGAAAAAGAAGAAAAAGAAATGATCGAATATGCAACGTTCTACAACCCAAAATCCTTTTGAGAAGCTTCATACAACTCCGGCAGATGAAACGGATTGAGAAACGAAGCACAGCCACCCGTTAACGTGAACTCCCTGGTTGGGCGATGCCAGAAGTAAGCAAGCCGTAATCCTGAATCTGCACCCGCGCCATGCACAATATGTTCCCAGCGATCGCGGGTGTCTGGGGGTGCTTCTAGCAGAAAATAATGCCGACGAGCCGTATTCTTGGTATCCAGCCAGCAGCGGTCTAAAGCACCCAGCTTGCGGATAATGGGCAAATTAAGCAGGCCACTTTCCTCATAAATTTCCCGATGCAATGCGGCTTCCAGGCTTTCTCCCGGATCCACTCCCCCACCAGGAATCTGGAGCGGCACCTGTGCATAATCCACATGTTTAAACAGCAATAATTCGTAAAGATTGCTGCTGTCATTCTTACGAATGATAAATGCTCCAACTCGTTCAGATACCCGATAATTCATAGAGTGGGCCTTCCATGCAAGCAACAGTAGTCTATCTTCAAGGGTAGTCCAGCGATTTTCGTAATCTAGATCGAACTGCGATCGCCAGCCATCCACTTAATAAAAGTACCGTCATTTTTATTCCCATTCCCAATCCCCAATCCCCAATCCCTGATCCCCTACTTCCCAGAATCGTGTCCCACCCCTCTTCCTCTGCAGAAACCAGCCCGCGCTACGTATGGATTTGTCAAGGTCGCGCCTGTTCTCGTCAGGGTGCAGCCAAAGTCCTGCAAGCCTTTCAAGCCAACCCGGCTCCTGGGGTAATCGTAATGGCCAGTCCCTGCATGGGGCAGTGCGGCAACGGGCCAATGGTACGAGTAGTGCCAGAAAATGTATGGTATTGGCGGGTGTGTCCAGAAGAAGTACCCGCGATCGTCAAGCACCATCTCCAGGGTGGAGAACCCGTACAAGCAATGCTGTATCCGATCGCTCATTAATTGCTAATGCATGTTGGGAGTATCCCACTTTCGACGAATGTAATCTTGTGCCGCAATATTTCAGTCACGTCCACCAGTGATCCAGATCACACCAGCAAATAAAACAACCCCTGCCATGAGAGCAGAGGCTGGAATGGAACGATTGTTAATTAGCAGTGTTCAGCACATCACTCAAACCAGTTTCCATCCATTAGTAGGATGCACCACGACGAGTAATAGCGTAGTAGATAAACAGGGCGACGATCGCACCCAATACAGCAACTACAACGCCCCCAATACTTAAACCAGCCGCGGTTAATGTTAGAGTTCCGGTTGTCAGCAGGCTATACAGGGAGCCACCAACGAAAGCACCGATAATTCCTAAAATCATCGTTCCCAGAATACCACCACTTTGATGACCAGGATAAATTGCTTTAGCAATCGCACCAGCAATTAAACCTAATACAATCCAGGCAATAATGTCCATCGTTTTCTCCTTGGTAAGGTTTGCAAAGAAACAGATTTGGCAGGCTTAAAGATAGAGACAGAATAAGTCTTACAAATTGATTCTCGATGTCTAGCTTTATGAGACTTTTCCGTAACGGAATTGTCTACAAGTCGAATCCAGTAAAGGGACGGTAGCGACAACCATCCGCACCATCTTAATCAGGGACATATAAGCACTGGCCGCAATCTTGCCGTCGCTAGGGCGAAGCTGCGATGAAGAACATTGATCATCAGTTCTTTCAGTGCGCTTTTCATATTCTCAGAATAACAATAGCCCCCAAAACCCGTACCTATCGGAAGACAGGAGTCTATTTCAACTCTAGAAATATCTGGGTTTAATTATTTCTCTTCCTGAATGAAGAGAACAACGTCGAGATATGGGATGGCCCAAAGCTCACAGCGTCTCATCAAAAAATCACAATGATTAGCATTCTTTTACTGTTGCATGGACAATCGGCGTGCAATAATAATCCGGCTATTTGTCTGAAGGAAACTCATGGTTCAAGCTAATGCGTCCAATGTTGTCCCCATGCGTCGGCTGGCCCCACATTCCGATGGGCTGGTAGAACTTTACTTTCAACTGCCTGACCCAGAAGACGATCGCATTCCAGAAATCGAGTTTCAGCAGCAAATCGAGCAAGCATGGCAGGTTTGCGATCGCTTCGATCTACAAACGGACATCTGGCGGGGACGAATTCTGCGAACAGTGCGCAATCGCGAAAAACGCAGTGGGGATGGTCGGGGAACTGGATTTCTCAACTGGTTAACTGAGCGGGAGATCAGCAAAAGTCAAGCCTATTCTTTAATTGAATTAGCCAATAGTGCCGACACGCTGGTGGAAGGAGGGTATCTGGAACCAGAAGATGTTAACCAGTTCAGCAAGCGGGCTTTTGTGGAAACGGCCCAGTCTGCTCCAGAGGTACAACAGTTGGTTAGCGATGCGGCCCGTCAAGGCGATCGCATCACCCGCCGGGAAGTTCGACAACTCTCCGAAGAGTGGACCGCCATGACTTCTGATTTACTCCCAGAACCCGTGCGCCAAAAAGCAGCGGATCATAGTTTACGAACTCGTGAAGGAAATGCAAAAACTCCCAGAATCCCACCAGACAACCTTGCGGGAAGCGATGGCGGAAAGTCCTGATGTGGATACAGTCAAACAGGTGACCGCAGAGGCCCGTTATCTGGCGAAATATCTGGAAGCAGCGTCTAGAGTGCAGGCATTATCCAATGGTTCCCTCAATCTGGAACTGGCTTTAGAAGAAGCTTTGCGAATTGGATGCCTCAGTTCAACAGCTGATCTGGTCAACCATGCGGCCCAACTGGAGCAGTTAACGATCAAACTATTCCTTACCTGGAAACGGTTAAATAGTTTATCTGAACGGGTTTATCTGGACAGTGGTGAAAGTACCCCGCATTTAAGAACTCTGTTGAGTTGTTTAGGAAATCTATCCAATGAGGTCATTGAAACGCCCCTGGATGACATGAGCGATCGCAGAGTGCGCTTACAAATTCTTGAAGAGTAGCTCTGGTCGCAATTACTGGATATTTGACAGATTTTCAGGAATTCTTTCGGCAGGGTGTGTAGATCGATCCTGGTGCAGGTTTAATCGGTCTATTTTGCAACCCCAAGGTGTGTTGAGTCACACTTAACACACTGAAGCAGAAGATGTTCCTTAAAACTGCACCGCCAGCCAGTCTTAAATGTCCCTCTGGGATGATCCATTGCACTGGTCTGGGAGTCTAATAGTTAGACACGTCACTAAGTGACACAGGAAATAATCCTTTTCTAATCACGACTCCGTACAGTTAACTCATACTCACTGTGAGAATGGCATGAATCTTCGTAAGTTTCCAGACCAGTCGAACAATTCCAAACTCGTTCGTCGCAAGACGGTACCTTTTGCGACCCCGTGTTCCAATCAGGATCACCCGGTTCGGCTCCCCCAGGGTGAGGAGTTGCCCGGTACTGGAAAACCTTCTCCAACTTCAGATAAAACTCTAGATCAGGCTCCCATCTATTTGAGCCCATCCGATCGAGAGGCATTGCTGCGACAACAAGCGATTGACAAAGCTCAACAAGGGCATCTGGAAGAAGCCATCGACTTGTTTACATTCCTGATTCATTACAACCCCGATAGCGCCAGTAATTACAACAATCGCGGACTATTACAGTTCCAACAAGGACGCTCTGACCTGGCTCTGGAAGATTACAATACGGCGATTCAGCTCAACCCCAGATTGGGCAAAGTCTACAATAACCGGGCCAATTGCTGGGCCAGTTTGGGAGATTTAGAGGCCGCGATCGCCGACTACGAAACCGCCATTAACTTAGATCCAACCGATATTCGCGCTCGTTTGAATCAGGGGATTACCTTCCGAGAGTTGGATCTGTACGATCGTGCCCTGGAATGCTTTGACTTAGCGCTTCAAGTCAGTCAGTTATTGAATTCAACTGATATGGTAGGAGTCCCTGCTGCTCTGGAAGGCCATATTTATGCTGAGCGGGGTCGCCTCAACCATCTGACTGGAGATTGGAACTGTGCTGTAGCAGATTACCACCGTGCCTTAGAACGGTTACCCTTGACTGGCTCATCAACAGACACAGCTTATCGACTGCGCTTTCAAGCACAAAGCTGGCTGGATTCCCTGCTTAACCCTTTTAATGCTGAGTAGTGTAACTAAAAAGCTGCTCGCGCCACGCATCTCGTACCATTTTCCCTACTGATCAGGTTCGGCAGCAGTTTCAGGGGGTTGCGTTGGTGCAGGTTCACTGCCTGGTTCTTTCCAGATAATTTGTCTTCGCGAGGGATCAATGCGATCGGTTAGCTCTTGCATACTTTCCCTGGCCTGGCTGGGATCAAAGTAGTAACTGAACTTAGATTGAACCCGCTGCACCCGATCGCCTGTGGTCTTCACCGCTGCATGTAGCTCTTGTAGCTTCACCTCTTGAGCCGATCGATAGGGGAGTAGATGCGCCAGAGTTACCACTGCCGCCACCGACAGCACCACATTGACAGCCAGTTTGGCCGTTGTCTCATAGACGATCGCTTGATAAGGCTTGGAACGTTTATGAGCCTTGGCTCTGGGAGCCATGCGGCGGCCTCGACCGGGCTGGATGGAAGTCTGTTTAGATGGCTTAAGTGCGTACATAGGGGTGAAGAGTAGCTACTTTAAACGATGAAAGCCTGTTTTGCTGGCTTAGTCTATCACTGGCGAAACCTGATACCTGGAGGGGAAAGGTTACCGCGCCATTGTAGAACCAAAGTGACAAAACAGGCTAATCATTATACGAGCTTAGGAGATTTTATTTGTAAAGCTCTGATGCTAGACGGAAGGCAAGGATGCCGGGAATCAAAGCAACAACCAGTGCCCAGTACACTTGGGAATCTGATAAAGCCATAGTTTCAAGACTCCTTTTAAAGGTGGTGAATAGACATCTATCGTTCCTTAATGTGCGCTAAATTGGCCCTTTGGGGAATAACTTGTTACAAGATGCAACATCACAACAATGTTTTGCGATTCGTAGAGAGAGGTCAGGAGGCACCTGGGGAAATGTCATAATCATTATCTATACCTGTCACTCGGATTAATAAACCTCGTCCAAGTCCAGAATCATGTTTCTCTACCGGGAAAACTCCAGTCTTCTAGCTGGACTTGGTTTAATCGCTGTTTAACCATTTAGCGTTGAAATACTAGATGCTGGATCAATTGCTGGAATATTCTCCTAATTTTGGGGTCGATACTCTGCTGCTGCTGCCCGTGCTGATTGCCCTGGAAGCTGTGTTATCGGCTGATAATGCGATCGCCCTGGCCGCCCTCTCCCAGGGATTGCATGATTTAAACCTGCAGCAGCGGGCACTCAATATTGGGATTGTGCTGGCCTATGTGTTGCGGATGATCTTAATTTTGTCGGCTACCTGGGTTGTTCGGTTCTGGCAATTTGAACTGGCAGGCGCACTCTACCTGCTGTGGCTGGTGTTTCAATACTTTACCTCTGAACCAGAAAAAAATGACGGGGAGCACCCCCATCACGCTCCCCGGTTTACTTCCGTGTGGCAGGCCATTCCCATGATTGCCGTCACTGACCTGGCCTTTTCTCTGGATAGCGTGACAACCGCGATCGCCGTCTCCCAGGAAACCTGGATTATTCTCCTGGGAGCGACCATTGGTATCATTACGTTGCGGTTTATGGCGGGATTATTTATCCGCTGGCTGGAGGAGTTTACCCATTTGGAAGACGCTGGCTTTATTACTGTC
>JBBIQC010000061.1:0-12864 GCA_037442585.1 Oscillatoriales cyanobacterium bin_317 | reverse complement strand
GATCTTTGGGCTGGGCACTCATCCAATTCAGGGAGGGGTAAGTGATGCCTCTGAGAATCACGATCGCTACATTTATACCGGACTATAATGAGTGATTTTTTCCTGGATACAAGCTATTTAATAGCACTGGAATTATCCGACGAGCGACATCACAGTGCAGCAGTAAACCATTGGCAAACTCTGAGCCAAACGCCTTTTAAGCTCATTACTACGTCCTATGTGTTTGATGAAATTGTCACGTTCCTCAATAGTCGCGGACGGCACGATCGCGCTGTAGAGGTAGGAAATCGCCTTTTGAGTAGTGCGTCTGTGGAATTACTGCAAGTCGATGCAGCGCTGTTTTTGCAGGGCTGGCAATATTTTCAGCAGCATTCAGATAAGTCCTATTCTCTCACTGACTGTATTTCTTTTCTCGTGATGCAACAGCGAGGCATCAGTACCGCTTTAACCTTTGATCGCCACTTTGCCCAGGCGGGTTTACAGACCTTACCGTAGGAGCCACCGATGCATCGAGTAAAGAATCAGCCATTGGGTGAGTTGTTGAGGGGGTTGGGATATGTCGCCGCCAACTAATAAGTGGGCAGAAATTACTTTAGGCCACCTCATCAACCTTGAATATGGTGCTGGATTGTTAGAAATTGCAAGAACAGGAGAAGGGTTTCCCGTATTCGGTTCTAGCGGAATTGTTGGCAGACATGAAGATTATCTAGTTGAGGCTCCTGGCATTGTTGTAGGGAGGAAGGGGAGTATTGGTTCAGTATTTTGGACTGATGAGCCATTTTACCCAATTGATACAACCTATTATGTTCAGCAAAAAACAAGTGATTATTTACGATGGATTTATTGGTATTTGACGTATTTACCCTTGGAGAAACTGGATACATCTACAGGTGTTCCAGGACTGAATCGGAATGATGCTTATCGAGTTCCAATTCAGATTCCACCAGTTCCAGAACAGCATAAAATTGCTGAGATTCTGGACACGATCGACGATCTCATCACCCTCACCGATCGCCACATTGCCAAACTCAAACTAGCCAAAGCCGGACTCCTCCACGACCTCCTGACGCGCGGCATTGATAAGCATGGGGAACTGAGAGATCCGATCGCCCACCCTGAGCAGTTTAAAGAGACGGGGACAGCGATCGGTAGAATTCCAAAGGCTTGGGAGGTCACTAAGCTTGAGGACAAGAAAAAGACAGACTATCCGCATATAAAAACCGGCCCTTTTGGCTCTTCCCTAAAAACAGAGCATTGGGTAAATGAGGGAGTTCCAGTTATTACAATTGGTGCATTGGGAGAGGGACAGCTTATTAAATCAGAACTCTTATTCATTACTCAAGGCAAAGCAAATTCTTTGTCAGCATATATCTTGAAAGAAGGTGACATAGTCTTTTCACGAGTTGCAGATGTTGGGCGTTCTGCTGTCATCAACAAATTAGAAGACGGATGGATTATGTCATCTAATTTAATGCGTATATCACTTGAAAAAATTTCGGTAGCGCCTAAATTTGCATATTTCAACATTATCGACAACGAAAAAACTCGTCAACAGATCCGTCGTTTTGTAAATGCAGGAGGTAGAGAGGTGGCAAATACGGCTATCTTAGAAAGCCTTCTTTTTGCATGGGCTCCTATTTATGAGCATCAAAAAATCGTTAACTGTGTAGCTGTATATGACGAAGAGATAGTTATAAAAGAGAAACGCTTAGAAAAACTCAAGCTTATTAAAAACGGTTTAATGGCAGATCTATTAACTGGACGGGTTCGAGTCAACTTAGACAATTTTGAGGGAGGCTGAAATGATTGCAATCCCAGACAAACCCAACATGACCCTGGAAGAGTTCTTTCAGTGGGAGGTGCAGCAAGATAGCAAATACGAATATATCAATGGCGAAGTCTATGCCATGACGGGCAGGACGGTTCCCCACAGCGCGATCGCCGTTAACCTATTAGCTGCTCTCAGACCCCATGCAAGAGGGCGCTTCTGCCAGGTTTTAAGTTCAGATGCCAAGGTTGCCATTAGTGACGCTGGGCCTAGCTTTTATCCAGATGTTCAAGTTACCTGTGATCCTCGCGATCGTGGGGCGATCGATGCCATTCGTTACCCCTGTCTGGTCGTAGAAATCCTTTCCCCATCCACAGAAGCCTACGATCGCGGTGCTAAATTCGCCCACTATCGCCGTCTGGAAAGCCTGCGGGAATACGTCCTGATTAGCTCCGACCGAATCAACGTAGAAATCTTTCGCCTCAACGATCGCGGTAAATGGGAACTCACCCCCTACAGTTCCGGTGAAACCGTGCAACTGACCAGCATTGAGTTTGAGTGTGCGATCGAGGTGCTCTATGAAGACGTAGAACTCTCACCCCAGGAGAACAACGATGCCAGGACCTGAATACAGCTTCTGCGAACTGCCCACCATTCGGCAGCTCACCACAATGGCTCAACTCCCCAGCGGGCTGGGCTGGACTTACCTGGAAGCCAATCCCCTGGCCGCCCTCCCCGAAGAACGGGACAGCTATCATGATGTGCTGCTGCTCAACCGCCTGCGGCAAAAGATTCGGGACATCAATCTGGATGCCAACGGTCAACCCTGGCTGGACGATCGCCGCATTACTCAGGCTATTCTCCAGCTAGAGCGGCTCGGCCCCGGTCGGCTAATGGAGAAGAATGAAGCTGCGACCCAGTTGATGCTAGACGGTGAAGTTGTCGATGGACTGAACAACAAACCCGTCAAAATCAACCTGATTGACTTCGACCGTCCAGAGCGGAATGACTTCCTGGTCGTCAGTCAGTTCCGTATTGATCCACCCGGAATCAAAGGCCCAAAAGGTTCCCTCCGTCCTGATCTGGTGCTTTTCGTCAATGGCATTCCCCTGGTCGTGATTGAATGCAAAGATGCCGGAGTCGATAAGCTCAACCAGGGCATTCAGGATCTGCTGTTTTATTCCAACCAGCGCCACAGCCCTACGCCCGAAGGGATTGAGCGCCTGTTTCACTACAACCAACTGATGATTTCCTGTAGTCCAGGGCGGGCTGTCGTCGGCACCGTAGGCAGTCAACCCAAGCATTACCTGGAATGGCGCGATACCATTCCCTTTCCCCCTGAAACCATTGCTGCATCCCTGGGATTGCCCCCTACCAGCGAACCCATAGACGATCCTGAAATGGATGACCGGGATGATGAGCAGAAAACCGACGATCAAAAGACGAAAGCCGGACTCAACCGCCGCCAGCAACTGATTGCCGGAATGTTATATCCGGCCACCCTGCTGGACATCCTGCGCCACTACATCCTGTTCACCACGAAACACAACCAGCGCATCAAAATCATTCCCCGTTACCTGCAATATCGGGGAGTCACCAAAGCCATCGATCGCCTGCTGACCGGACAAACGAAAGCCCAACATGGCACTGACGATCAACGGGGCGGCATCCTCTGGCACTACCAGGGGTCGGGCAAAAGCTTTGATATGGTGTTTATCCTGCGAAAACTTCGCACTATTCCCGCGCTGCAACGGTTTAAGGTCGTCATCGTCACCGATCGCACCGACCTGGAAGACCAGCTTTCTGGCACCGCAATCCTGGCAGGGCAAGCTTTGCAGCCAGCAACCAGCATCCGCGACCTAGCCAGCAAACTGCGGCAACCTGGGCCTGGGGTCATTTTTGGCATGGCGCAGAAGTTTCGCCGGATCACAGGGACAGATAACTTTGAAGACCTCGATCAACTGAAATACGCCCTCAACCCATCTGAGGATATTCTGCTGCTGATTGACGAAGCCCACCGTTCCCACAGCAGCACCCTGCACGCCTATCTTATGCAGGCATTACCCAACTGCGCCAAAATCGGTTTTACTGGCACCCCCATCGTTTCGGATAAAAAGAAACGTACCGCCGAAATTTTTGGCTCCTACATTGATGTCTACTCCATCCGTGAATCCCAGAAGGATGGCGTGACTGTTCCCATCTTTTATGAAGGGCTGGAAGCACTAGGGGCCGTGCGGGGAGCCGCTACCCTGGATCAACTGTTTGATGTTCTGTTTAAGGACAACACCCCGGAAGAGCGCAACCAGATCAAAACTCGCCACGCCACAAAAAGCGATGTTCTGAAAGCCAGAGAACTGATGCAAGCCAAAGCCCGTCACATGCTGCGGCACTACATCACCCGAATTATGCCGGATCAATTTAAGGCTCAACTTGCGGCCAGCGATCGGGAAGCCTGTGTCCTCTATCAGCAGTACCTGACGGAAGCCAGGGATGAATTAGTGCGGGAACTCAAGGAAAAAGCGGCCTTACTGCAAGGACTGGCGGATACTGACCTGGAAACCCTTGACGAACCGCTCCGCTTCCAGGTGGCCGCCTACCCCTACCTCAACCAAATTGAACGGTTAGAGTTTGCTGCTGTCATCTCCGCCAGCGGCAAAACTGATCCCACTGCCTGGGCAAAGTGGACGGATGAAAACAACCAGGCCACTTACAAAAACCGCTTCTGGAAACCCCTGGATGAGGATGGGATGGCTTTCCTGATCGTGAATGACAAGTTGCTGGTCGGCTTCGATGCTCCCCTGGAACAAGTGTTGTACGTTGATCGCAGTCTGAAAGAGCACCAGTTATTGCAAGCGATCGCCCGCACCAATCGCACGGCTGAAGGCAAAAACTACGGGCTGGTGGTGGACTACTACGGCATCGATATCGCCGCCGCGATGAGCGTTTATGACACGGAAGACGTGGAAGGGGCCTGGTTTGATATTCAAGAGGAACTGCCCCGACTGGCTGAAGCTCATCAGCGGGTGATGAATTTCTGGCGCGAACAAAATGTAGACATTCATGGCGATACGGAAGTCTGCTCAAATCTCCTGAACGATGAACGCCGCCGTGCTGAGTTCTATGCTCTGCTGCGGGAGTTCCTCAAGGCAATGGATGACTTTTTCCCCAGGCCCCAAGCCCTCCGCTATCTGAACGATGCCAAGCAACTGGGTCGGATCAAGAAACTGGTGGATGACATCTACCGCGACGAAATTCCCGAAGATGCTAAGCAAAAAGTCCAGAACCTGATCGATATGCACATTCAGTCTCAAGGGATCGACCTCAAAGTTCCCCCGGTTGATATCCTCGCCCTCGACTTTGAACAGCGGGTACAACAACGGCGATCCTCCCAAACCCGTGCTGCCGAAATGGAACACGCCCTCCGGCACCATATTCGCACCCACCTCAATGATGATCCGATTTACTACCGCCAACTCAGCGAACGACTGGAAGGCATCCTACAAGAGCATGGGGAGAACTGGGATGCGATCGCGGCTGACCTAGAAAGACTATCCCAGCAGGTTCGTAACGACCAAACCGATACCAACCCAGATCAACCCACTGTTAAGACCCGCCCCATCTTCAATGCCCTTCTGGATGCCATTGAATCCCCTACGGAAGACACTCGCAGCCAGGTTCAGGCGGCCACCGACGAGCTAATCAGTTTCATCAATGAGCAAACTCAGATCATTGGCTTCTGGAGCGATCTGGTTGCCGAGGAAGAACTCGGTAGACAAATCTGGCTAAAGCTTGAAGATTTCAACCTCTTCCCTGATAGTAAACTGGATAGTCTAGCGGACCAGGTGGTGCAGCTAGCCAAACAACACACCTCAAATCAGGGGCAATGACCACACTCACCTTTGGCGAACTCTCCTTTGAACTGCGCGAAAGTGCTCGTCGTCGTACCGTTGAGATCACTGTCGAGCGAGACGGTAGCCTTGTTCTGGCAACACCGCCTCAAGTTCCCTTGGAGGATCTGGAAAACATCGTCAACCGGAACCGCTTCAAAATCTATAGCAAGCTGATTCAAAAAGAGTCCTATAAAGCCCCTGAAGGTACAAAAACCTACCTCCCTGGTGAAGGGTTTTATTACCTGGGACGCAGCTACAGGCTCAAACTGGTAGACGAAGCTGAAGTTCCCCTGAGTCTGTTTCAAAGCCGATTTGAACTATTGCGATCGCGGCAGCATGACGGGCGGGACTTATTTATTCAGTGGTATCGCGCCCATCTCAAAACTTATTTAGAACCGATGGTGCATTCATTCAACAATCGTGTCGGTGCAACTCCCCAGTCTATACAAATTCGTGAATTAGGGAATCGCTGGGGGTCTTGCAGTCCCAAAGGGGATCTTTATTTTCACTGGCGAGTTGCCTTACTTCCTCGTCCCATGATTGAGTATGTCGCAGTGCATGAAATGATCCATCTCATTCAGCCCAACCACAACCGCGACTTTTGGGACAGAGTAGCGCGAATTATCCCAGAATGGAGCGATCGCAAAGCGTGGCTGGCCAAACATGGCGCACTGTATGACCTCTAGAATTCATAGCCTTTAGAACTCCTCGATTTCGATACAAGCCATCTGAAACCGACAGCCGACCGCTTCCGTCAGCATAATCGCCGTTTCCAGGTTACACCGGTGTCAAAGGCCCGTGCCAGTTGTGCCCTGCGAGTCACAGCCGTGGCTTTTTCGTCGCCTCTGCTACGGGCGATCGCGGCATACTCGGTTGCTAATTTAGCCATCCATTTATCGCCCCATTTGGCCATGGCCCGCTCCTTGATCTTATTCAGGATCATTCTACTGGTCAGGGGTTCCGGCATTGGACGCTGTAAGCTCGACGAGGGATATTGTAGCTTTTCTAGTAGATTCATGAGGGGATGGGGGTTAGGAATTGGGGGAGGAGAGGTGGATAGTGGATGGTGGATAGTGAATAGTGAATGAGTGAGGTGGGGGAGGGGGTGTCCCCAACCTGAAGAATTTAGGCGGCGAGGGAACTGTTGAGTTCCATGCGGGCGCGCTGCTTCGCAGATACCGCAAGGGTCGCTTCAGGACTTGGCAACTTACAAGTAGAGGAAAATAGAGAGGTATCCTTAGCCAAGGTAAATGAGAGGATCTATGCTCCCTCTGATTGGAGTTCCAGAAACGATCGCCCGTGGCATGAGTGGCTATCGGGAAGTGTTTCGCCGAGCGGCAGGATGAGGGGCAGCATCAGCTTGAAGAGGCCGCCATGACCCACCAGTAAAATATGAGCATCAGCAAAGGTGGCATCCTGGGTCACGGTTTCAATGAAGGGCAAAAATCGATTTTTGATATCCAGGAAGCTCTCGCCCTGATCGGGTCGGCGGTGCCAGTTCTGGTGCAGCAGCCAATCGTCAGCGATCGCCTGGTGGAGTTGCCAGCTTTCCGGGTCAGATTTGCCTTCGAGGATGCCGCAGTCGTATTCCCGCAGGGCATCGTTGATCTGGTAGGGCAGTTCCAGAGCCTGGGAGAGGATTTCGGCGGTTTCTACAGCCCGACATAAAGGACTTCCCGCATACCTGCAATATCTTTCCAGGGGATGTCGGGATTGGCTGCTCGAAACTCGGTTGATAAGCGTTTGACGGCTTCGCCGATTACGATCACCTGGTACAGAATGGCGGATTGTTTTTCTTGGGTAATTGCGATCGCTGCTTGATCAAGCCCTTCAGCAAATTGCAGAATTCGCTGGGCAGCTTTCACCATGTCCAGAAGCGAGGCTTTATCCCTGTTCATAAATGGGGTACGCGGTCTGTAGAATTTCGTGGCGGCGAATCCAGTTGTCGCTGGTTTCAATGGATGCTTTGGGGACAATATCTACCTTACGGCCGAAGTCAAGTTTTGTGGACTGTAGTCCATCCTCCTTAAGGGCGTGAAGTTCAACTTTGTCAATTTTATGGCGCTGGCAGTGGTGCGATCGCTGCTTTGATCATGGGCCTCACTGCTGCTGCTCAAGCTCAGACTTTCAGTAGTAGCAGTAGCAGTTCTGTCGTGAATAGTACTGGTGCCGGAGGGAGTAGTAGCGCAATCAGCATTTCCCCAGCAGGAACCCTTAGCAGTAACCAAAGCACGTTTACACCCGGAGCCACATCCAGTAGCGCCAGTGCTACGGCAGTCGAAGAATTTATTACTGCCCAACTGACCTCTGAAACCCGGCAGGAAATTCTCCAGCGCCTGTTCCGGGAGTGGCTGAATGGAGAACTGAATTACTGGCTCAATCCTTACAATTTAGGAGAACAAGAGAATGAGTAAGTCTAAACCTAAGAAAAAGCTTGGATTTGTCCAGAGACAGGAGAGCAGTGTCTAGAATGGGGCACAGAAGGGAACAAATTCAAGGAGAGTCGATATGGGTATTGCCACGATTAACCCGGCGACTGGAGAAACTGTAAAAACCTATGAGCCGCTAGCTGATTGGGAGATTGAAAACAAGGTGGCGCTGGCCCAGCAAGCGTTTGACAGCTATCGCCAGACGACCTTTGAGCAGCGATCGCAGTGGATGATGGCGGCGGCCAATTTGCTGGAAGCTGAGAAAGAGCACTTCGGCAAGATGATGACCCTGGAGATGGGGAAAACTTTGAAGTCGGCGATCGCAGAGGTTGAGAAATGTGCCTGGGTGTGCCGCTACTATGCCGAAAATGCGGCCAACTTCCTGGCGGATGTGCCCGGTGAAACCGATGCCAGCCGCAGCTTTGTGCGCTACCAACCCCTGGGAATTGTCTTAGCCGTCATGCCCTGGAATTTTCCCTTCTGGCAAGTCTTCCGGTTTGCGGCTCCGGCCCTGATGGCAGGCAATGTAGGCCTGCTGAAACACGCCTCAAATGTACCGCAGTCTGCCCTGGCGATTGAGCAAATCTTTCAGGAATCAGGTTTTCCCTCTGGTGTATTCCAGACTCTGCTGATTGGAGCTAACAAAGTGGCTGGACTGATGGCTGACGATCGCATCAAAGCCGGAACGCTGACGGGTAGCGAACCTGCAGGAGCCAGTCTGGCCATGGCGGCTGGCAAAGAAATTAAGAAGGTTGTCCTGGAACTGGGAGGCAGTGATCCCTTTGTGGTCATGCCCAGTGCGGATTTAGAAGCGGCTGTGAATACGGCTGTCACCGCCCGCTTGATCAATAACGGCCAATCTTGTATTGCCGCCAAACGCTTCATTATTGCTAACTCTATTGCCGATGAGTTTGAGGAAAAACTGGTCGCCAAATACAAGGAATTAAAAGTTGGGGATCCCATGCAACCTGACACGGATATCGGCCCCTTAGCCACTGGATCGATGGTCAAAGAGCTAGATGAACAAGTGCAAGCGATCGTCAACGAAGGGGCACGAGTGCTGATCGGTGGTAAGGCTCTAGACGGGCCGGGAAACTATTACCTGCCGACGATCGTCACCGATATTCCTGCCACCAGCAAAATGGCGCGGGAAGAGTTCTTTGGCCCAGTCGCCCTACTGTTCCGGGTTGCCGATGTGCATGAAGCGATTCAGGTCGCCAACAACATTCCCTTTGGACTGGGTGGGAGTGCCTGGACGAATGATCCCGAAGAACAGGAACTGCTAATTAACGGCATTGAAGCGGGAGCCGTGTTTATTAACGGTATGGTGAAGTCCGATCCTCGCCTGCCCTTTGGTGGGATTAAGCGATCGGGCTTTGGTCGCGAACTGGGAATTCAAGGCATCCATGAGTTTGTGAATATCAAGACCGTCTGGATTAAGTGATCCTTATTGCAGAAAAACTCCGTCCGTATGGCCGTGGCGATTCTGAGTCCTGGCCTGGATTTGATGGCCTGTGTAGCGCACTCGCTGGCCTTCGGGCATCCACACCCCATGATTAGAGCGAATGGCCACAATGTAGAGCAGGTGCAACCAATGCAAACCACCGATGACATCACCACTCTCGCCATACAGGCTATCTGCTAAAAACAATAATCCTGAAGACTGAATGATTCGTCGTTAAACCACCCAATCTTCAGGATTGAAAGGAAACCCAGCTGATTCGCTCAGGGTGCTGAGTCAAGTTTTTAGAACCAACAGGAGCAGTAGAAGTCAGGCTTACTCGGCGGTTGCCAGTTCTTCGGTACTGCCCCGGTTACGCCGACGGGTGAGGGAGTTAAATAGCATAATGCCGATCGCCTTGATTAAGCTGCCTTCTAGTTCTCTAAACATCTTCATGTTCAGGCCAAAGGCATCATTGGCTTCATCGACGATCCGATTGGCCGTTTCCTCGTCTACGGCCAGATCGTTCATTGCCTGACGGTATTTATTCTTAAAGGCTTTCTCATCGGAGATGGTTTTGAACTCGTAGAAATTGGTGCCTTCTCCCTCGTTCAAGTTCATGCCCCGTTGAGCGATGCCCTTGAGAATTTGCCCACCAGACAGGTCGCCCAGGTAACGGGTGTAGGAGTGAGCCACCAGCAGTTCTGGAGCCGTGTTGGAGACTTCCCGGATGCGAGCTACATACTCTTGTGCCGCTTCTGAAGGAGCCACTTGATCCCGCCAGTTAGAGCCGTAGTAGTAGTACAGATCTTGTTCCAGAGCAGACTTCCGGTTCAGTTCGGGGAAGTAGATTTGAGACACTACGGGATGGTTCCGTTGCCGTTCCATCTCTTCTTCCATTGCTGAATACACGAAATAAAGGTTGGAAACCAGCTTCCGGTAAGACGTTTTCTCAACGGTTCCTTTTAAGAAACAGGCAATAAATCCGGTATTTTCTGCCATGGTATGGGACTTCTTGGTTCCCTCACGCAGCTTGATTGCTAAATTGCTACTCATGCTAAATATCCAGCTTAGGGTTGGTGTGCAGATGTAAGAATCGTCTCAAACGCTAAAAAGCACCTAAATTGTTACGTTAGACCGATTTGATGAGCGTTTTTGTTAAAAATTCTGAAGTGAGTTTGCCAAAATAGCGACTTAGCCAAGGCATTAAAAAACCAGAGCCACTGGGAATTGAGAAAAGTGTGAGGGATCAACCCTTTTCCCAATTGCAGCACTCTGGTTTTCTCAGATTTTACTTAATGATTCTTAAACTTCTAGCCTTCATTGGCCACCACTTGCGGCAGACCCATGCTGTAGTTCAGCACGCGGCTATTCAGGTTGTAGGAGATTTCGCCTTTTTGCAGCAGCGATCGCACAAAATGTTCCAGATCTGAACCAATCCGGCGCAGGTTATATTCCGTCAAATCCGTATCATTGTAGGATTCAACCAGTTCATCAAACTTGGCGTAAACCTTCTGGAGGGATTCCTCCGTCCAGTTGAATTCATTATCTGGATCCACATCCAGCGTCAGAACGTTTTCACTGGGAACCAGTTCGTTTTTTTCCACTACAGCAGTGAAAATGTGGATATGGCGGGTGGTTGACTTCAACAGCATGGGACGACGGGTTGGCTACCTCATGTGTACGCCCTCATTGTAAAGAGAAATTGCACCGCCTACCAAACATTTCATGACGATAGAATTGGCTCAATGCCTTGCTTAGAGGCAAATCTAGTCAGATCATGGTCTAAGACGAGGGAAACTTCCGCACATGGTACTCCCCCCCTTCCACAAGCTTGTAAGTGCCCGCTCCCATTTGTTCCGAAAACTGCTTTTCTATTGCTGCTACAGTTTCTGCCGGAATGGATTTCCAGGCTTCCAGGTTGGCCCAGTGGATCACCAGAACTACTTCCTCCGGCTTGTGGGGATTAATCCAGACTTGTTTCCCTAAAAAACCTGGATATTTGGCGAGAGCAGCCGTCCAGATCGCTTCATCCTTTTGGATAAAAGCTTCTCGCAATTCTTCGGCAACTTGCACTTTCAACCATTCAACGACCATCGATCGTCCTCTCCCTTTATAAGCATTTCTATAAAAGTGTAAATCTGGTTCCAGGGCGAGCGTCTTTCCAGGTGCGGTGAGCCGTACTTCAGGACACCCCAGAACCAGGGTTAGATCTGACAGAATAGGGAGTGTTAGTGGGAGAGGATTGCTTTAGCGCTGGGTTAACCCCAAACAACGCTCGGCGATCGCATCCGTTCTTAATTCGCCGATTTCAGGAAGGCTGCATGGACAACAATCATTGGCTGACACAGCTACTTATGTTAGGGGTGGGCACCACAACTCTGGTCGCGGACAAGTTGCGGGAAGTAAACGATGAACTGATTAAGGACGGTAAACTCAATCCTGAGCAGGCCAAAGAAGTGATGGATGATTTGCTGCAAAAGCTCAAGAGTGAGCAAGGCAATTTTGAAGTGCAAATGCAGCGCCAACTTCGCAACTTACTGCAAGACATTGGTGTGCCTCGCCAGTCGGAAATGGATGAACTGCGGGGACGCATCGATCGCCTGGAACGTCAGCTCCGGGAATTAGAAAATCGGCTGTGGCGTTAAGGTTTGGATGTCCTATGTTGATCCCTCCTGGGTTTAGCCAGCGCTCTGTTCCCACATCGTTGGGCAGAATGGTTTATTACGCGCCTGATTCAGAATCCTTGCAATTGGCGGAAGGTGGCTCAGCGGCCTCTCCACTGGTCTTTTTACACGGGTTTGGCGGTGGCTCCTCGGCCTATGAATGGTCAAAGGTGTATCCAGCCTTTGCTTTTGACTATCAGGTATTGGCTCCCGATTTATTGGGATGGGGCCGATCGGATCATCCCGCCCGCAGTTATCGGGTTGAGGACTATACCTCCACCATCATCGAGTTTCTGGAGCAGACTTGTGGTGGCGAACCAGTGCCAGTGGTGGCTTCTTCCCTGACGGCAGCCATGACGATGCGGGCCGCGATCGCCCGTCCCGAACTCTTCAAAAGCTTGATTCTGACCACGCCAGCCGGATTATCGGATTTTGGCGAAAACTACACAAAGAGCTTCTTTGCTCAGTTGGTCAAAACCCCCATTCTGGACAAGCTGATTTACAGCGTGGGTGTGGCTACCCGTGAAGGCATTCGGGCATTCCTGGAACAGCGCCAATTTGCTCGACCAGAACGGGTCTACCCTGAAATTGTGGAAGCTTACCTGGAATCAGCCACCCAGCCCAATGCGGAGTATGCGGCCTTATCGTTTGTGCGGGGCGATCTCTGCTT
>JBBIQC010000060.1:6946-12941 GCA_037442585.1 Oscillatoriales cyanobacterium bin_317 | reverse complement strand
GCAGTAACAAGGATTGGACAATTCGACTTTGGAATTTGGAAGGACGTCCAATAGGACAGCCATTTCAAGGACATCAAGGCACTATTAATTCAATTGCCTTTTCGCCTGATGGACAAAGCATTGCTAGCAGTAGTAAAGATAAAACAATTCGACTGTGGAACCTACAAGGGCAGCCGATAGGACAACCGCTTCAAGGGCATAAAGGTTCCGTTGAGGCTGTTGCTTTTTCACCGGATGGTCAAATGCTTTCCAGTGCAGGTGGTTTTGAAGATGCAGTCATTCACCTATGGGATTTACAAAGCCATACGATAAAACAAACACTTCGGGGGCATCGTTATGGAGTTAATTCGGTAGCATTTTCACCGGATGGTCAAACCATTGTTAGTGGAGGGGCTGATGAGACAATTAGACTGTGGGACTTGCAGGGTAATGCAATTGGAGAGCCTTTACGTTGGCGGCCTGGATGGGGAGATAGTGGCATTATCTCAGTTGCCTTTTCACCGGATGGTCAGACCATTGCTAGTGGAGGGGGTGACCAGAAGGTTCGACTTTGGCACTCGGTAAACTGGCGATCCTGGTTACGAACCTGTTGTGAGCGACTGCATAATAACTGGGATGCAGACTTAACGGGTATGGCACGCAAAGCTTGTTTAGTTGAATGTGCTCATACTTTAGCCGAGGCAGGAGAAGTAGATGCTGCAGTAGCCAAATTTCAAGAGGCTTTACAAATCGGTACTGAGGAAAAGTTAGATTCTGATGTGCTAGAAGCCCAAGCAAAGCAGCGAACAGCCCCTATTTTGCTCCAACAAGGTGAACGATTAGCGCGAACAGGAAATTACGAGGATACCTTGGCTAAGTTTGAATTGGCAAAGAGATATGATGTCAGTTTAAGCCTGAACCCTGAGAGTAAAGCGAAGCAGCTAGTTCTACCTATTCTGCTCATGCAAGGCAAGATTCAAGCATTAAAGGCAGATTTGGAGGGGGCAATCGCTAAATTCCAGAAAGCAAAGGATCTTGATCCTAATCTAAGCCTCGATCCAGAAGCTGAGGCAAAGCGATTAGCAGAAAGCATCTAAAAGCTTTTTACCTGTGCCGCACAAGAAGCAGTGAGTCTTTCCGAAATCATCACGTATTGAAATAAATGGGTGAAATGAAATCGTCATTTGTGGGAATAAATTTGTGATTAGGTAGCGAGGCAGACACTATGGCTTGATATGCATTGGTCATCGGTATTTCCAAATACGACAAGTTTACTCACTTGCTGAAAGCGGCGACAGATGCAGAAGCGATCGCATCTCAATTTCTGTTCACCAGTCTGCACTTGTATCATGAACTGGACCTGACAGAAAAGGCGATCGAGGTGTCCCAGTAATCCAGGCGTGCGTAAAAGAAGAGGAAGTCTCTGACGATCAAACTTTTTGGATAATTTTGCGGCCCAGCAAGCCCTGCGGTCGTACCAGCAGCATGATGAAGAGGAGGCCAAAGGCGATCGCATCTTTATAAGCGGAATACTCACCAGGAACAAAGGCTTCGATCAGGCCAATCACCAGTCCCCCCACAACGGCACCGGGAATACTGCCCAGGCCACCCAGGACAATCACGGCTAACCCCTTCAGACCAAATCCGATGCCGAAGTATGGCCCTGCAATACTGACACTGGAGCCAACCAGGGTTCCGGCAACTCCGGCGAGAAAACTGCTGACAAAAAAGGTAAGCACAATGAAGCGATCGGGATCGATTCCCAGCAGGCTGGAGGTGGTGGCATCTTCCGCCACGGCCCGCATGGCCTTACCGTACTTGGTGCCGTTGATTAAGTAGGTGAGAATCGCCAGCATCACCCCCGAAACCAGAAAGATCACAATTTGCACGGTCCGAATGGGAATAGGATTTTCAGCCGTGCCAAAGTTAATCGCTGGGGGCAAATTGCCAAGGGCTCCTGCCGGAAAGGTGTAGTTCTCTGCACCGACCAGATACTGAATCACATTCACAATCACCAGGGCCACACCCAGGCTAGAAACTACCGTCAGCAAGGGATCGGACCCCCGACGACGCAGAGGACGAAAGGCCAGCCGCTCGATCGCCACTCCTACCAATCCGGCCAGCACTCCACTCACCAAGGTTGCCAACCCGAAGGGCAGGCTGAAGGGCAATTTGGCATTGGCCAGCAAGCCATTAAAGCCAGTCGCCCCACCCATCAGGAAGTAGGTGAAGTAGGCTCCTAATGTAAACACTGCGCCGTGGGCAAAGTTGATAATGCCCAGGATGGAAAACACCAGCGTATAACCCAGCGCAAAGATGGCATAAACACTGCCGATCGACAGACCATTCAGAATATTTTGCAGGAATAGGGTGAGCGTCATGCGGGAGAATCATTTAGAGTCCTCAGAACCAGACTTTACCTTATTCCAGGAAAACTTTGGTCAGTAGCCCCGGGTCATTCGTCATCAGCCATTAATCAGAGTTGTCCACAAAAGACAGAGAATAAAGGAAAATCCCCCATCATCTGACTTCAAATAACTGCCTCTATTAATTTCTCGGCTCCATAGCGCACTGGATCAGTACAGGGCAGACCCGTGGCGATCGCCGTCTGTTCAATCGCCTGTTCAGCAGCGAATTCATTCAGGTGATGGGTATTCAGGGCGATCGCGGCGACTTTTGTTGAGGGAAAGGCTCCTCCTGCTGTGGCGACAGTTTCGTAGAGATGAATCACCTCGCGCAGGGGAGGGATGGCAATCTCAGGCAGCCGGGATAAATGAGTTTGTCCGGCCCGATGCACCAGGATCAGATGCGTGGGCTGGCTACCGCGAATTAAAGGCAGGGTGGCGGTAGACGAGGGATTGATTAAGGAACCCTGGCCTTCAATATGCAAAATGTCAAAGTCAGGGCCAAATTGCATCACCATTTGTTCTACCGCACCAGAGGCAAAGTCTACCCGAATCGCATCCAGGGCAATTCCATCTCCGGCGATCATCAATCCCGCCTGCCCGGTGGCCAGGAATTTTGACCGTAATCCTCGCTGTCGAGCCGCTTGATGGAGTTGCAGACTGGTGGACATTTTGCCGATCGCCATATCGGTTCCGACCGTCAGTACCCGCAGGCAAGATAGTTTGCTGGCCTGTCCTGTGCCCACCGCCAGGTCGGGCGGTTCCTGGCGCATATCCCACAGCCATTGTCCGGGTTGCACCAAGGCACTGAATTCTGGATCCGCCATTAACCGAGTATGCAGACCGTTGGCAATGGAAAGGCCCGCTGCGATCGCCTGTTTTAATTCTGATCGCCATTCATCCGGTAAGGCTCCGCCGGTGGGAGCAATCCCGATCGCCAGCACATCTGGCTGGTACGGCAAAGCATCGGTAACGGAGGCAACGATCGGAACAGCACGGGAAATCCCGGTTAATTCAACCAGGGACTCTCCAGCACAGTCGCGATCGATCACTGCAACGACTTCCGCCTCGCTGTAACGCAGGAGCGCCAGTCCTGTCTTACCTTTATTGCCGCGAATGCCCTCGTGTAACAAAATGGCGAGTCGCTGATTGGGGTTAAGCATAGCAATTTGTAAAATCTTGACTAAGAATGATGAAGTCTCTTGGAGGCTCCAGAAAGGGATGGTTAAAATCCTGGCAACTTGAAGCAGTGTAAATACTGAATAGCGGCAGTAGTAGAAGTTGAGTGGGTGCCAAACTGTCATTTTTAAGGAGATTGTTATCCCCATTTTGCTACCAGTATATTTCGCGCTGTCAATCTCATTTGCCCCAGTAGAGGATTATCATGCATAACAACTTTATGCAAATTACGACTAAAACAGTAGTAGGAATGGCCGCCAGTTGTGCTTTGGTGGGGACGATCGCGCCTCAACCTTCCCAAGCCGCCGTTTTTACCTATAATTCGGCACCTTCTGTAACCACTGATTCAGATACCCTCTCTCCCGCGCTTGCTATAAGTTTTGCCCAACTTACAAAAGTAGATAACACCACCAATCTGGGTTTATTCGATTATCAAGTGAAAAATTTCCGAGCCACCCTGGTGCCGCTTAATCTCAGTTTGAGCTTGGATGGCTTATATGAACTGCAAAATGCCGTTTTGGTCACCGGTCTGAATACTATCTTTGCCCAGATCCCGGCAGAATTTCAAAAATATAATCAGATTAACCTCCATGTACAGGCAGGAGTCGGCGACCCGGGATCGCTCAAAGCTCTTCCCATAGGGCACTTCTACTCTTTCATTTACTCCTTTAGTAATCAGGATGTTTTGAATGGAGTGAATTTAGCGATCGCGCAACTGCCCACCTTCAATCTTCCTGCTACTGAAACTGCTCAATTTGAGCAACTGCTGAATGCGATGCCAACCCTGTTTCCTAATGGCGGTACCGCCCGTGTTACCTTCCATTATCTTGAGCCTCCTATACCTGTTCCTCCAGTCACTTCAGAAGCCAGCGTGATTAGCCTGGAGAGTACCAGTACAGCCGCACCTGAACCCACCACGATCGCGGGGCTGGCTCTGGCTGGAGGAGCACTGGCTGCTGCCCGTCGCCATCAAAAGCAAAGAAATGTGGATGAGGAATGCAGCGATAGCTGTTAGCTAATAGATCTAGCTAACAGCCATGTAAAACTATGAAGTTAATGCTAATAAGCACTTAACCAAAGTTTCCGGTGTCAATCCATTCATTCTTGATCAAAGACCACCAATCAACCGCCAGACCGTTCAGGACATATTGGTAGGGTAGCCAGCCATATCCTGCGTTCCCCCAACTTGTTCCCCAGGAGTTGCGGATGAGTAAAGCTCCTGTGGTTTCAACTCCCCCGGCATTGGTGTTCTTAATCTTGATCGTGTCGTCATAGCCAACGGCATCGACGGCATGACCGCCCAAAACCTTTTCTCCTGATGCCGGATAGGAAATTTTGCCGCCATTGCTGTTAGCCTGAGCGATCGAGTCATAGACCGTAAAACCGAACATGGCGGGCAACCCATTTGACAAATACGTTTTAATGTCATTCAGCAATTTGTCTTTGGGCGTTCCTGACGGATCAAGCCGATAGTAGGAGATGGCCTGATAGTTTTGGGCAAAAGCATAGAGGAAGGCAGAAGGCTCCTGGTCGAATTTTGTCGGGTCGTAGGGATAGTATTCTTCAGGTGGCACCCCAAACAGGGTCAGAGCCGCCGCCGTGGATCGCAGAAATGCTCCCGTATCTCCTGTCCACTTCAGATAATTGCGGGTCACTTTGTAGAGAAACAGCCGAGAAGCATCGATATGTTTACCAAAGGCCCGTCGCTCAAAGTACTCAACCAGACCGATGCCTGCATGAGCAGTACAAGAGCCAAGTCTCTTTTGATCTTCAATCGGAGAGCACCAGTCTTTTAAATCGATCTTAGGGGGGAGGGAAGGGCCAGCATTCAGTGCTCCCACCCGATCCAGCATCACCTTCACCGAAGGTTGATCGAGGGTTGCGAGTTTGGTCGGAACTCGATCGGTGCGGGGAGTGATATCTCGGATGTCGGGATAGTCGCGTAGCCACCCCATGCAGGGAATAACGAATTCTTGAGACATGATTTTATCCACCTTTTGGGTAATTTAAACCAAGTTCAGCCAGAGAACGGTCCTTTTCCGATCAGAGAAATGACGGCTCTGGACTTGGACAAGGTTTAGATTGCTATGACACGATGTTAATTTGTCCTGACAAATTCTCTAGCGTTCCTTCACTTAACGTTGCCAGTTTTCACTTAACGTTGCACAGTGACAGTGACAGCAAAGCGATCGGTGATGGATGAATCCCCTTCCCAGGAACGCCACAGTTTCAGTCGAAGTTTTTCTATGCCAGTTCGACGGGCTTGAAACCTGAGAATGCGCTGCCCTCCGGCTCCTGCCAGTCCGGGTTTAGCCGTGGTTACGTATTCAGACGATTTAAGGACAAGGAGGGGCCGGGGAGACGATTCAACGGCCCACTCATAGCCTGTAGTTGGGTTTTCCGGCAGGGCAATGGTCAGGGTCTGGCTGACA
>JBBIQC010000060.1:252-6936 GCA_037442585.1 Oscillatoriales cyanobacterium bin_317 | reverse complement strand
GATTGGCCATTATCGGCTTGAGTCAGGGTTAACCTCGAACCCGGGTTGCTGCTGACCGAGACAGGACTGGTAGCGGCACAGGAGGATGAATAAACAGGGAGAAGCCCACAGAACAGGGCCAGCAATAGAGTGATAATAACTTTGATCATGGCTAATCAGGATTGGATATATCCGCGACTCACTCCCAGTCCCGGTTGAGTGGTCGGAACGACCCGCCCCTGTTGAAAATTGGCCCCCGTAAAGGGATCATCCACCAGATTCAGGTGGCTATCCAGATCAACGTAATCGGCCAGGGGAGAGAGATGAGCCAGGGCTGTATTGGCCAGAGTGCTATCGGAGTAGCAGCCAAACATCACTTTTAAGCCACAGGCACGGGCGGTATGAATCATCCGCAGTGCTTCCGATAAGCCGCCTGACTTCATTAATTTGATATTAATACCGTGAACCCGATCGCTGAGCGGCAAAATATCGTAACTGGTAAAGCAGCTTTCATCCACGAAAATTGGTAACGGGGATTGCTGGTAAAGTTCGGCCAGATCTCCCTCCTGGCCCTTAGCCAGCGGTTGTTCCAGGTATTGCACCCCCTGGTCAGCCAACCAGTGAGACATCGAGATGGCCTGTTCTAATGTCCACCCTCCGTTCGCATCCACGCTAACCTGGGAAAGGTGAGGAGCCGTTTGTTTGACTGCCAGCAGCATTGCCTGATCGGCAGCAATTCCTTGAGGACTACCCAACTTCACTTTCAATGCCTGAATGCCGTGGAATGGCAGGGCGATCGTGCCCTCTCCCAGCCAATTTTTCACCCGTTGGGCCGCTTCCTCTGGTGAACTGATGCCAATCGTCACCGAGGTATAGGGAATGCGATCGCGATCCAGCCCCCACAGTTTCCAGAGTGGCAAATCTGCCTGTTTACCCAGCCAATCGTGCAGGGCCATATCCAGGGCAGCTCTGGCCGCAGAAGGTAAGCGGGCATCTCGCATCAATTGATCGATGCGTTGCCGTTCCAGGGGACTGAGCGCCTTCAGCAAGGGAGCAATTTTTTGCAGCGATCGCCCGATCGTCTCTGTTGTCTGAGGATTTTCCCCGATCGAGAACGGTGAGGCTTCCCCCCAGCCTCGAATCCCTTCATGTTCCACCTCTACCCAGATATTGGTGGTTTCAGCGGTAGTGCCCCGGCTAATGGTCAAAGCAAATCGTTTGTGGACGGTAAAAACAGCGACACGCAGGTGCATAGGCTCAAGAAATTCACTGGGGAACTAATTAGCAGCTTTTCCAGACTTAATCAAATTAGCATTTGCTCACCTTATATTCCGAGTGGTTGGAATTGTCTATGTGGACTCGTTTGCCAAAATCTGGTTTCCGCTTCAACAAAAAATGGTTAGTTCTGCTGATTTTCAGTAGCCTGACAGTGCTCTGGTTATGGGGTGGTGTGCCCATCCTGTCAAGGGCCGCCTCGCCGCAAGAGAAAGTGTTTGAGCAGGTCTGGAAAACTGTCAATGACAACTTTTTTGATCCCAAATTCAATGGTGTGGACTGGCAGGCTCTCCAGGAAAAATACCGCCCTCAAGCCGCCAAAACCCGATCGCGAGAAGAATTATCCAACGTCATCAACCAGATGTTAGCGGAATTAAAAACTTCTCACACTCGCTTTTACACTCCCGATGAAACTGCTTACTATCAGCTTCTGGGAATCTTTCAGCCTCGCAGTCGAGAATTACAAAAACTTCCTAAAGATATTTTTCCTAGAGGCAAGCTGGAATATAGTGGCATTGGAATTTTCACCAAAAAAGTGGACAACAAACTATTTATTAGCGGTGTTTTAGAAGGAACCCCTGCAGCACAGGCGGGTTTACAAATTGGAGATGAAATTCTCAGCGCCGATGGACAACCTTTTCAAGCGGTGCGATCGTTTGCAGACAAAGTGGGTACACCCGTTAAATTAATGATTCAGAAAACGGCGGATCCGGCGACTCGACAGGAAGTAACCGTTACGCCCAAACTGCTCGATCCGCTCACCATGTTTCTGGATGTACAAAAAGCCAGCACTCAAATCATCCAGTGGAATGGCAAGAAGATTGGCTACGTGCATCTCTGGTCCTATGCCGGAGATCAGTATCAGGAGCAACTGGAAGAAGATCTGATCTATGGCAAGTTGCGGAATGCGGATGGGCTAGTGCTGGATCTGCGCGATGGTTGGGGTGGTGCGCCACTGACGGCACTGAATATCTATACAGCCCGTGGCCCCAGTCTCACCAGTATTGGCAGGGATGGCAGACGGATGACCTATCGACCCAGTTGGAATAAACCCGTCGTCATGCTGGTCAACGAAGGTAGCCGCAGTGCAAAGGAAATTCTCGCCTACGGATTTCAGCAGTACAAGATTGGCAAGGTGATTGGCACCAAAACGCCAGGAGCCGTGGTCGCGGGTCGGGCCTTTCTAATGCAGGATGGCAGTTTGCTTTATCTTGCAGTGGCTGATGTGTACCTGGATGATACTTTGCGCTTGGAAGGAAAAGGCGTTCCCCCGGACATTGAAGTGCCGTTTTCGGTGGAATACGCTCAGGGCAAGGATCCACAGAAGGAGCAGGCGATCGCGGAGGCAGTTCGCTAGATTGGAAATAGCGATCGCGTCTGTCATACCCAGGCAATCTGACGGGCGTTTCGCATCCAAAATCGAAAATCAAAATGGTATCCCTTCCCTCCGGAGTGACTGGAGGAGGTATTGAAATGAGAAAACTAATTGCCAGCTTAGGACTGTGTTTAGGGTTAGTAGTCGGTTCTACAACTCCAGCGTCGGCAGTGTTGCCCGTCACGGTTAGCCCTAACTCCAACACGGAATGGTCCAAGGTGGTGCAGGATCCGTTCGATGGCCCGATCGTGTATGATCGGAACTATGACACGGGAGGCAGCTTTGCATTTGTCAGTAGCTGGTCAAAGCAGGGTATCCGCGCGACCTATACGGATTGCCGAACAGATTTAATTGGCTATGCTCCGGTTTGGCGCAGGCCCTGGGGCTTGGGCCTTGGTTTTGGTGGTTGCTTCGGCGGTTGCTACTGGGGGGGATTCTCGTTTCCAACCGAGGAACCGATTTACCGTCGCTCCTGTGAAGCCCAGTCTCCCAAAGCGATTCGGTTTGCCATTAACGGCCAACAGTACACTTACGAAAATGGCGTTGTTTCCCCGGAACTGGCGGCTGCTCTGAAAAACGCTCCACCGGGAAACCTGACCATTCGCCTGGTCTGGGACAATGGTGCAACGACGGATATGGCGATCGGCAAAGGTACCGTAGAAGCCTGGAAAACCATTTTCAGTGGAACCAGTCCCCGCTAGTTGCTGTTAGTACCTGTAGTAACCCTCAGCACTCGATCTTTAATAGTTCAGACAAAAGAAATACATGGCTTGGTTAAAGAGCCTGCCTCTGGAGAGAGGGATTTTGGGCGAGCAAATTTTTACAATGATGCGGAAGTTTAGAAACTAATTGGAGCATCATTATGGCTAACCAAAATGAAGAAATGAAGACTCAACGAGAAGAAGATGCGGGTACTCCTAAAGCATCTGGTGGTTATCAAACCCCTTTAAATGAAAGCGAACGCAAGACTGGTATGGCCGTGCCTACAGGCGGTAAAGAATCTGCAACTCCTGAATCGGGTAGCAGCGATACCCTCGTAGAAGGCAGCCCCAACCAGGGAACTGAAAAGCGCTAAGGGTTAAGCCGGTAGTCAGGAGTTAAGGCATTGAGGTAAAAGCGATCGCCCTTTTAGAGCGATCGCTTTTCTGTTTCCAGCCATTTCCCGTCAATTTTTATAAGTTTGGTTTCACATCCAAAGTTTTGACCAGAAAGGCCCAGCGATCGGCAGCTTCTTCAATCATTTTGGTGGTCGGTTTGCCTGCTCCGTGTCCGGCTTTCGTTTCAATGCGAATCAGGACGGGAGCGGTTCCTTGATGGGCTGCCTGCAGAGCCGCTGCAAATTTAAAACTGTGGGCAGGAACCACACGATCGTCGTGGTCTGCAGTGGTAAGCAGGGTCGCAGGATAAGCGGTACCCGGTTTGAGATTGTGTAATGGGGAATAGGCGTACAGCACCTTAAACTCTTCCAGGTTGTCTGCAGAACCATATTCCGAAGTCCAGGCCCAGCCGATCGTGAATTTCTGGAACCGGAGCATATCCATCACCCCGACAGCCGGAAGCACCGCACCAAATAAGTCGGGCCGTTGAGTCATGCAGGCTGCTACCAAAAGACCGCCATTACTGCCACCGCCGATCGCTAACTTGGCCGGAGAGGTGTACTTATTCGCAATTAACCATTCTGCAGCCGCAATAAAATCATCAAACACATTCTGCTTCTTCAACTTCATGCCGGCCTGATGCCATGCCTCGCCGTATTCGCCCCCACCCCGCAGATTGGGAGAAGCATACACGCCTCCCATTTCCAGCCACACCAGCAAACTGACTGAAAAACTGGGAGTCAGAGAGACACCAAAGCCGCCATAGCCATAGAGATAGGTAGGATTAGTGCCATCCAGTTGAATTCCCTTCTTATGCACGATAAACATGGGAATCTGAGTGCCATCTTTGCTGTGATAGAAGACCTGATGAGTTTCGTAATCTTGAGGATTGAAATCGACTTCAGGTTGACGGAACAGGGTACTCTTTCCAGTTTGCAAATCGTAGCGGTAAATGGTGCTGGGGGTGGTAAAGCTGGTGAAACTGTAAAAGGTTTCGGTGTCATGGCGCTTGCCACCAAATCCATTTGCTGAGCCAATTCCCGGTAATTCAATCTCGCGCACCAGACGACCATCCAGATCAAAAGTTTTGATCTGACTGCGAGCATCCTTGAGATAGGAGGTAATGAATTGGTTATTCAATACACTCACTCCTTGCAGCGTTTCTTCCGCCTCGGGAATCAGTTCCTGCCAGTGGTCGCGATCGCCCTTCGTAATATCAATGGCAATCACCCGACTGCGAGGCGCATTCAGGTCAGTGCGAAACCAGAAGCGGGTGTCATCGTTGTCGATAAAGCTGTACTCCGCTTCAAAGGTGTTGATCAGTTCCACAACCGGAGCATTGGGAGTTTGCAAGTCCTTGTAGAAGACCAGATTGCGTGGATCCGTGCCCAGCCAGACGGAGACAATTAGATAGCGGCCATCTTCGGTAACGCCACCGCTAAATCCCCATTCTTTGTGATCCGGACGCTCATAAATCAGAATGTCTTCCGACTGGGGCGTTCCCAGACGGTGGTAATACAGCTTCTGGAAATAATTCACATCTTCCAGCTTGGTTTTCTCGTTGGGTTCATCGTAGCGGGAGTAAAAGAAGCCTTTACCGTCATGGGTCCAGGAGGCACCGGAGAACTTGACCCACTTCACGTGATCCGGGAGGTCAGTATTGGTGGCAATGTCGCGCACCTTCCACTCTTGCCAGTCGGAACCAGAAGTAGACAATCCATAAGCCAGCAGATTGCCGTCTTCGCTGACACTGATCCCAGAGAGGGAGATCGTCCCCTCGGGAGACAGAATATTGGGATCCAGGAGCACCGTGGGGCGATCGGTCAGCGTTTTGAGCGTGTACAGCACGTTTTGATTTTGTAACCCGTCGTTTTTGAAATAGAAGTACCGATCGCCTTGTTTGAAGGGAATGCCGTATTTCTCGTAGTTCCACAGTTTGGTCAGGCGTTGCTGGATGCGATCGCGGGCTGGAATCTGAGCTAAATACTCCGCTGTCAGCTTATTTTGGGCCTCAATCCAGGCCCGTGTCTCTGGAGAATCGGGATTTTCCAACCAGCGGTAGGGATCGGCAACAGTCGTACCGTGATAGGTATCAACCTGATTACCTTTGGGACTGGCAGGATAAGTGAGGGATTGGGTTACAGTCATAGCCTGGGACAAGGGTGTACATAGTCCACTATGCCAGATGAAACTTAAGAGCAGACCAAAGCACGCCAGGAGAACTCGATTTTTCATTCAACTATGTCCACCTACTTAACCCCTCGATGCAAATATTTAAATTCATCGGTCTAGCGATCCACAGATCCGGAAAGTTTGGGGGGAAGACCTGGTAAGGATACCAGATGCTCTGCGTTTCCGTGTAGAGTGGAAAGTATCAATTGGATGGAGAAGACCATGAAGAAGGATTCAGTCTGGTTTGTTGCGATCGCCGGATTGACACTGGCTGCTACCCTCATGCCATCGCTGTTTGGAGAAAAACAGGTAGCGATCGCCCAGGATGAATCCTGCTACATGATTACCTCCTCAGGAAAACGGGTCAGTTTAGGCAAGCTTTGTAATCGTAGCCGCACCTTTAACCCGACCAATAAAAATTATTACCAGGCGAGAATTAAACGTCGGGATGGGGGCACTCCCGTCATTGATGTTACCTTTAACGGCAATCAAACCTTTGAAATGTTACTGGATACTGGAGCCACAGGTAGCCTGATCACGCGATCGATGGCTCAGACACTACAGGTGCCGATCGTCGGCGCGGGACGATTCATCATGGCTGATGGCAGGAGCATTATGCTGCCCGTGGGACGGCTCAACTCGATGTCCATTGATGGAGCCACCGTCCGGAATGTGAACGTGGTGATTGCCAGCGATTCTGCTGAAGGCTTACTGGGTCACGACTTTCTGGGAAACTACGACATCAAAATCAAAAGGAGCTTCAATGTCTGTAGAACCGGTGTTGCA
>JBBIQC010000060.1:0-242 GCA_037442585.1 Oscillatoriales cyanobacterium bin_317 | reverse complement strand
GTAGTGGAGTTTTATCCCAGGTAGAGGGTGAAGAGTGAAAAGTGAAGGATGTTCCGGTGATTAGCTGTCGCGATTGTGGGGAGAGCTATTTAACAGCAGAGACGTTGCATCAAATTGCTCGGATTAAACGAGAACATCAACAGTTTGCGGTGGAACGGTTTGTCGAAGTGGCTCGTTTGGGATAGCATTCAGATGCCTCAACCATGCCCCCAACCTGTACAGCGTGATCTACCATGCTTCTC
>JBBIQC010000059.1:0-12968 GCA_037442585.1 Oscillatoriales cyanobacterium bin_317 | reverse complement strand
TTAAAAGCCCCGGTTTATACCCTTGATCTGTAAGGGCGTAGCATTCGGGTAACAGGTTTGCGGTAGTTTTTAGGGATCCTTGGCCGAATGCTACGCCCCTACGCAGGGCGATCGCGACTTCTCAAACATCCTCTTAGGACGTGGCTGCACCGAAGTCCACTAGTTAGACTCAAACTCTTGACTTGGGTGGCAGTCCCCCGGATCTAGACTTCCGGTTGGACCAAGATATGTGTACCCAGTCGCTTTTTTAAGGGGGCCAGGGGGGATCGAACCTTAGTTTGTGATCCACTGAGAATATCTTATTTCCAGTCAAGTCTATTCTATACAGTGCTCAAGTCTGGTTTTGGTCAACTGGACAATCTGGTCGAATTGGAAGTTTTCAGCCCAATTCTTTAAGGCAGTTGCCAGTGGCTGATGGGTTGCTGGAATGTGTTGAATGAGTTGAAGGATGGGTTCGTCAAATCCTCTAATTGCTTCTCGATGAAGTTGAATGACCCACCGAGTCGGCATCTGAGCAAGATATTCAGTCAGGCTAGCCAGTGTGGGCATGGCATCATCAGGTTGATGCTGGCTGGATTCCTGACCTGCAATCTCCCGATACAAATAACGAACGCCCAACTGTTCAGAGATTTTCCTGAATAATTCATCAACCTGAATAGGTTTACGAATAAAGTCATTACAGCCCATAGACAAAATAGCCATGCGAGTTTCTTCAAACGCATCAGCCGTGAGAGCAATAATTTTAGTGACCGATCTCAGATTCTGCGGGTTGGGATGATCGGCCAATGCCTGATGACGCAGGACGAATGACTCCCGCAGTCGAATCTGTCTGGTTGCCTGGTAGCCGTCCATAATTGGCATGTGCAGATCCATCAGAATCAGGTGAGGATGCCAATTTGCCCAGAGGGCGATCGCGGCTTGCCCATCCTTAGCAACACGCAAGTCAAATCCCAGGGGAGACAATAATTGCACCAGCAGTTGGCTATTATCCCAACGGTCTTCTACAATCAGGACGCGATACGTTGGTTGTCCAGGAGCCAGCCCAACCACCCGACGAGAAGTTTGCAAAGCAGTTGATGAATCGATCGCCTCACCCTTGCGAACCCAAATCTCAAATTTAAAAGTGCTTCCCTGTCCCACAATGCTTTGTACAGTGATATCCCCACCCATGAGATTCACAAACTTGCGGCTAATCTTTAAGCCCAATCCCGTTCCCTCGCTGGCACGCTGACCAGTTTGGGTCTGCACAAAGGCTTTAAATAAATTTTCAACTTCCTCGGTGGCAATACCAGGGCCGGTATCCGAAATTTCAAAGGCCAGTAAGTAGCGAGGAGACAGGGAACCGGAAACAGGGAACTGGTAGTCCGTTGCTTCCCCATATTCTTCGCTCTCTTCATCTTGGCAACGGACCTTCAAAGTCACCCGCCCTTCCTGGGTAAACTTGACCGCATTCCCCAATAAGTTAAGAAGAACCTGACGCAGCCTATTTTCATCAGCGGTGATGAGTCGAGGCAAATTGGGATCCAGATCAAATACCAGATCAAGTTTTTTATCGGCTGCTTTGATGTGCAGCATTTGTTTTATATGATCTAAAAAATGGTGCAGATAAAAACTTGTTGGATGAAGTTCTAGTTTACCGGCTTCAATTTTAGATAGCTCCAACACATCATTAATTAATTCCAGTAAATGCTTTCCGCTGCGGTTAATAATACTGAGATATTCTTGATGGTCAGGATTGATAAAGTCAGTATGATTCATTAACTGGGTGAAGCCCAGAATGGTATTCAGGGGAGTGCGTAATTCATGGCTCATATTAGCCAAAAACTCACTTTTAGCGCGATTGGCATTTTCAGCCGCTTCCCTCGCCTGTTGCAGTTCTAACTCAATTTGTTTGCGATCGCTGATATCTTCAATCAACAGCAACAAGCCATTCGGTTGGTTACCTGTGGGGCAGGAAGAATACACTAGCGGATCCAGCATCAGGTCAAACCAGCGTTGGCTATGTCTTAAATTCTTGTGTCGAATCGCATGGCCCGCTTTCAGGCTTTTCAGGCTCGTCTGCCACTGTTCCTGACTCAGCCAGTGAGGCACTAATTTATCCCGTAAACGGTGGCCGATCGTAACGTGCAACCAGGTGGCAGCCAATGGGTTACAAAACCAGATCACTCCATCCAGGTCAGTGGCTAAGAGTCCCATCGTTAAATTGCGGGCGATCGCCGCCTGGGCAGATTGCGATCGGCCCAATAGTTCTGCCAGGGCAGCTAACTGAACCACTCGTGAAACATTTGATTCAGAATCAGAGAGAAAGGGGTTCTGAGTTGCTGTAACGGCAGGACGGGGATGGGTTGTATCCAAGATTAGATCCTGTCGATAACGCTGCCAAAGCCGTTCAATCTGTTGCCGCAGGAGATAGTTCTCCCGCAGTCGTTCAGTCAGGGCAACGGCCGCCGCTGTCAGGCTAAATAGGGCAATGGGCAAAGCTACTGGCAGCAAATAATTAGTCCGCAGCAGGAGAATACTGAACAACACCCACAGCACACTGATGCCATGAATCACCAGCAGTTGCTGTCGGGTGCTCAAACCCGATAACACCCAACTCAAACTGGGGCCACCCAGTAACAGAATGCAGATTAACCAGCCCGGACTTAAGGGCCGTAAATAGTTCTGTTGCAGCAAATTATTAATGACTGTGGCATGAAGGTAAACGCTACTCGCTGGCGGATTTTGATCAAACGGAGTGGCCATAGAATCGAGGCCAGTTGCCGTCACCCCGACTAACACAATTTTGTTTTGCAAGGCAGATAGCGGTACTCTGCCACGGACTACATCCGCAAATGAATATTGACGGAGACTGTTGGCAGACCCCATCCAATTCACCCACAGGGGAGACTCCAGGGTGGGCAGTGGAATCGGTTGTTGTACTAAGCCATACGCCTCCACTGTGGCTACCCCGAAAGCGGGTTCGCCTTGAATGTAAAGGTTCACCTGGCGCACAATGCTGTCTGCATCTTCACGCTTCAAGACGTGCCCCGTGGCGATCGCAGCCTGTTCCAGCAGTGGGACGGGTTGCAGTGGCAGCCCGGTTGCATCCCAGGCTGTTGCTAACACGACCCGACCCTGCGTAGTCATTGCCTCCGCCAATTGAGCATCCACCGGACTGGATTCAGACCAGATTAAGTCCACAGCGACGATCGCAGAATTCGCTTGATGCAGCAGATTCAGAAGTTCAAGGTAGGATTGCCGGGGCCAGGGAAAGCGACCGAGTTGACGCAAACTGGCATCATCGATCGCTACCAGCACCAGTCGATCATCCCAGGGTTGTTCTCCCCGTGCTCGAAACATAGCGCGGTAAGCAATTTGCTCTAAAGGCTGAAAAAGTCCCAGTAGCAGTAGCAAGGTAATCAAAAGCAGGGTTAAACTTCCTGGCAGGAGTCGCCATAGGGTTACCCTCCCTGGTAGGAGCCGCCATCGATGCTTCTGGAAGAACCCCTTCATAGAGTTATTGTCAGTTGATGAGTCTGCTGCCGACCCAGTGGTGTAATTACTGTAACCTGAAGTTTCTGGACAGATACGGCTGGCAGCATGATGCTAAACCAGCCGTTGCGATCGGTCACTTGCGGGACATTTTCAACCAATACGGTATTGACCGGATCAACCTGCCCCCAGAAGCGCACCTGACGTAGCTCACGCTGGATTAGTCGTTCCAAGGTATAGCGTATCTCAGTATTATCCCTCAGAGGAACAGGCGGAGTGGGAGGTTCTCCCGGTATTGTAAAATTTTGAAATCCGGCAGGTACGGCAACCGTCTGTCCCTGAGCTGTAGTAACAACAGCACCTGTGAGCGTTGCAAGTCCCGTTTTGCCATTTGACTGCACCGCCACGCCAAACTCGGTACCTCTTACAGCACTGACACCTGCTGGAGTTTGCAGTTGCAACCTGGAGCCACGATGGGTAAACCGCCGTAACCGCAACCGCACCTGTCCATAAGGAACGCTTAAATGAGTGATACGACCATTATCCGGAGCCATGCCCAACATCTGGACATTAATTTGCGTGTTCTCGGCTAGCGTGATGAAGCCAACCGCTGTATCTACTTCTAAAGTCGCGGCCGATCGCTGACCCGTGGTAATTCTGTCACCGATTGCCTGCAAGCGATCGCCCACTTTCGCTGAGCGAGATTGTTGCTGGTACTGGTAAGTCACCTTTCCGCTCATCTGCTGTACAGATAACCAGCGATCGACTCGTACCGGAATTGACTGTTGTGCGGCTCCGGTATGGATCTGTGAAAGCAAAAAATACATGCAGGCAGCAGGTAAAACCCTATGAGGAGTCTTCTCTAACAGGTCGCGAATTGACTGTTTCAAGGTTGTGAAATAGCTATACATTCGTCATTTTGTACCTCACTAGAGCTTGGTATATTTTATGACCTAAGGGACTGATTACTGATGCCTTGTTCGGACGATAACCACCCTTGATCAAAAAGATTAAACAACTGCATAGTATGGTGAATGGGCCGCAACTGATTGCATCCTAACCCACCAGGAAAAATTATTGCTATGGAGAGGAAACCTTCTATGTTGTTGCCAAACCACAGGCGATGCAGATTGGTAGGCGCACCATTCTGTGTAGCGTGACGCTGTTGGCAGTTGGTTTGCTGTTTATCCCCTGGCTGTACTTCATGGTTGCATCGGGTGATTTGCTGGGGGCCACAACTTCCTGGGTTGCCGTTCCGCTACCACTGGATATCAGCCTACAAATGATCAGTTTTAATTTCAGCCGCGGTTTTGTTGATTTCAATGCGGACTTAAGTGATATCCCATCTCAAGTTCTGGCGATCGCCCTTCTGATCCTGCAGGGGTATGCCGTGTATGTTCTCTGTCGAACTGCACCAAAACGCATCTGGTGGTTTATTCTCACCTTTACAGGAGTTACGGCCCTCGCCCTGGGACTTCCCGATTTAATTCATGGAGGACAGCGGTTCACGGTCACGCGCTATCTCATTCCCTGTATTGTGGGGTTGCAACTGGCTGTGGTTTACCTGCTGGCGGCTTATTTCAAGGCTCCCCTGCAAAGCTGGAAATTTCGCTTTGCGACCACTACCTTCTCAATTCTGATCATCCTGGGCATTGCCTCCTGTGGAGTCTATGCTCAAACCAATACCTGGTGGAATAAGGTGCTGAATTCTAACTACCATCAGGTGGCTGATCTGATTAACAGTTCCGATCGTCCCCTGGTCATTGCCAATGCATCTAGCTACAATGCGGCCAGCGTAGTTTCCCTCAGCTACCTTCTGAAGCCAGACACCCAACTCCTGCTGCTTCCGGCGGATAGCCCAGATCTCCCGATCAACACCTTACCAGGGAACATCAAGACCGTTTTTCTCTTCAATCTGCCGGAAGCCTTGCGCCAACAGTTTGAGGCCAAGTACCAGCGCCCCTTAGTTCAGGCATTCCAGGATCCCTGGAACGATATCTGGAAGAATCCATGAAGCGTGTTCCCCTTACAACCTGGGATGCGGTACGGTGGGATTGAGGGTCGTATTGATGAGACAGTTGGCTTGAACGGATTAGAGTCCCGTTGCGAAAACCTGCCTGACCGTCAACTCCAGATCTGGGAACTCAATAGAGACGATCGCCGCATTCTGCCTGAATAGTCCAACTTCTCTGTAAGCTTTACGGTCTAACGTCAGCACCATCACCGTTTGAGCCACTGGATCTGTCAGCCAGTATTCGGGAACACCGATCGCCGCACTACTGGCTGCAATCTCTGCCACCAATTCCGGTGCCCCTTCTACATAATCATCTTCACTCAATCGTGCCTGCCCCCCGTACTGCTCCTCGATTAACAACACAGCATCTGGTTGGGGTTCATTGTCCAAATCCAATCGCACACTGGGTTCAATTCCCAATTCCACCCCAGGAATTGCCACTTTGTAATTTCCCAACCAGCTAATTACATTACCGTGGGGCTGTCCATGACTTTTAAAGCGCAAGGTAGCCGCCATATAAACCACTCCTTCAATCAATTCGGCTTTTTTCAAGTGAGGCATGGCATTGTAATGTCGCTCAAATTCATAGCGGTTCAGCCGATCGCCATTTTCTAGCGGTGGCAGCAGTAACTTCTGGGTTGGAGATGGGTTAACCATTGTTTGGAGCCGTTGTTTGGGTCAGTTTAAATTTTCAGCCTGGGTGCTTCAATCATATCGGACTCCCCATCTTTACATTACTAACTGCAACTGAGAGCCAGTATCAGTTTTAAAGACTTCAATGCGGGATTGGAAGGCTTCTTTGAAGTGGGGAACATGAGTGACAGCGAGAATGCAGGCGAAGTCGGGGGCGATCGCGTTAATGGCGGCAATCAGGCGATCGCAGCCTTCCGCATCCTGGGTGCCAAAGCCTTCATCTACAATCAACAGTTGCAGAGCCGTGCCAGAGCGTTGAGCCAGCAAGCGGGCTAAGGCTAATCGAATGGCAAAGTTGACTCGAAAAGCTTCCCCTCCAGAGTAGGTTTCATAGGGACGAGTGCCGTGGGCATCGGCAATGAGAATATCCAGAGTTTCAATCAGTTTTGAGTTTTGAGTTTTGAGTTTTGAGTTAGTGCGGGTGCGTTGGGTGACAAATTGAATGTGGAGTTGATTGGCACTTAAGCGACCTAAGATATGATTCGTTTCTGCTTCCAGTTGCGGCAGGACGTTTTCAATCATGAAGGCTTGGATACCATTTTTGCCAAAGGCTTGAGTCAGTTCTTGGTAGATGCGGTATTGTCGTTGTAGAGTTTGGAGTTGAGTGCTGAGTGCTGAGTGCTGAGTGCTGAGAGTTTCTAGTTGCTGTTGCTGTTGTTGCAAGCGGCCACAGGCTGCGAGATGTTCATCCAGTTCCAGTCGGCGTTGTTGCAGTTGTTGTTCCAGGGAATGAATTTGAGATTGGTAATTTGGAGACTGTTCAAGGTGCTGAATTAGAGTTTTGATCTGGTGCTGCAAGGTGTGTAATTGCTCTTGCCGCTCTTGTAGAGTTTGCACCAGATTCGTAATCCGCTGTTGTACCTGGGGAAAGGTTTGCTGCGCCTGCCGCAGTTCTTGGTAGCGTAATTGCCAGGATTGAGCCTGTCGTAATGCGGTGCGCACGGCATTGTGCTGTTCCAGGTCGTAGCCCAATTCAGCCAGTTGCTGATCAAGCTGGTTAAGTTGGGTGGTAGCACCGTGAGTATAGTGACTGAGCTGGGTTTGGAGGGTAGCCACTTGAGTTTGGAGATCGGGTTTCCGTTGAGCAATTTGCGTCTGTCGGCGTTGAGCTTGTTTAATTTCAGCCTGCTTAATTTCGGCCCAGCGCCAGCGATCGACTTCTCCCCGTGCCAGCGCCAGATCCTTATCGTCATAATTGAGTTGCTGCAGGCGCTGGTTCAACCGTTGTAATTCTTCCTGCAAATCAGTGGCATAGGTGCCCGTTTGGAGTGCTGCCTGTAATTCTGCGGCTTCTAACGATAACTGTTGGATGGCCTGTTGTACCTCTGTAGTCGCCTGAAGCTGTTGCTGAAGCTGACCTCGGCGTTCCACCATGACAGTGTACTGGTTCAATTGTTGATCCAGATGGCGGTATTCCTTGCGCAAAACCTGGATTTCCCGTTCCGATACCGCCAGTTGCTCCCGAATCACCCAGATCTGGTCAAGAATTTCCTGTCGTTTTTCCTGATGTTTGTTCAGTACCAAAGTCCAGTGGTGTTCATCCAGGGGACGATCGCACAGGGGACAGGGGGGGAAGGAGTGAGTTAAAAGTTTTAAGTTTTGAGTTTTGAGTTTTGAGTTTTGCGGGGTTGGTTCTGGTGAATCCGTTGAATCAAATTTTGGATTTTGGATTTTGGATTTTGGATTTTGAATGGTGGCTGCGATCGTTTCCTGCTGGAGCAGTTGGATTTTTTGATCGACTTCGGCGAGTTGGATTTCGTAGGTACGCTGGTTTTCTTGCAGGCGCTCCATAAAGTTGCGGCGTTCCAGTCCTTTGTCCCGTACCTGCTGTTGATAGGTGCGAAGTTGATTCAATTCGGCAATGCGATCGCTGATCTCTTGCACAGCCTGCTGCAGTTGAGGCTGTTGTTTTTGCTGGGCTTGTAACTGTTGGGTGGTTGCTTGCACTTCTTCTAACCGAGCCAGCAGACGAGTTTTGTGGCGATCGAGTTCGGTCTGGAGATGCTGCTGTCGTTGCAATAAGGGGGAGGCTTGCAGATGCAGTTGCTCTAAATGGTTCAGGTGAGCGCGAGCCTCTTGCAGTTTTCTTAGCCCTTCTTCAACAGTAGAGGCTTTCCGCAGGGCGTGCTGAATTTCCTGTTCTTGTTGTTGCAAAGCATCTAGTTGAGTTTCGATTTGTTGAATTTTGTTATGAAGTTGGAGAGTCGTTTCAGTCTGTTGCTGGTGGGCTTGTTGCCGTTGAGATTGCAACTGTTGATGCTGTTTGAACTGAGTGGCCAGGTGTTCCTCTTGAGCTTGCAGGGCCTGGAACCGGGCGTATTCAGCCGCGATCGTGGTTTCCTGACTTAAGATCAGGCTCAAGTCCTGGTGCTGACGGTGAGCCGTCGCTAATTCTTGCTGCAAACGATGATAGTCCTGTTCCAGAATCTGCTGTTGTTGCTGGTGCCAGGTCAGTTGTTGATGCCAGGTTTGCCGCTGATGTTGCAACGATCGCAGGGTCTGCAACTGTTCGGTATCTGCCGCTTGCTGTTGTTGCAGTTGTTCGAGGACGGCGGCTAAGGCGGACTGCTCCTGGGTGATCGCATCCTGTTGTTGCAGTTGGTTCTGAATTCCCTGCAAATTACTTTCTAATAGCTCAATCTGGCCTTTCAACTGGCGTGCCCGATCTTTGGCGCGATCGGCCAATTCATCATACTGATTCAGCTTCAGCAGGTCAGCCAGAATCTGTTTCCGTTCCCCCGGTCGCTTCAACATAAACTCATCCGCCCGACCCTGCCGCAGGTAGGCCGAGTTAATAAACGTCTCATAATCCAGCTTCACATGTTCCAGAATCAACTGTTGCGTGGCACGAACCCCTTTGGCTGTCAGAGAACGGAAGGAAAAATTTTGAATTTTGAATTTTGAGTTTTGAATTGAGGTATTGGCTCGTGGCTCGTGGCTCGTGGCTTGTGAGGTAAATTCCCTGCTCCTTGGAGATGATTGAATTTCTCCCTCATTTCCCTCATCTGCCCCATCTTCTCCCGCGCTTCGTACCTCGTGCCCTGCGCCAAGCTCCCTGGCAATCTGAAAATCTAACGTCGTTCCCTGTCCCCGCTGGCGGCTGCGGATGATCCGATAGGTGTGCTGGTGGGTGCTGAAGACGAAATCCACCAGGGCTTCGACTTCTCCTAAATGAATCACATCGTCTTCGGAGGAGGCGCGGCTTTCTCCCCAGATGGCCCAGGCGATCGCTTCTAGCAAAGAGGATTTGCCAGCTCCGTTCGCTCCGCAAATGCAAGCCGTGTGCAGTCCCTGGAAATTCAGGGTAGCTTCCCGGTAACTGAGGAAATTTTTCAGCGTCAATCGCAGAGGAATCATTGGGTCATCACAAACGTATCTAACCAGTGGCCGGAGCTAGCGCCAGGTTCAAAGAAAAAACATTTGTGGCTTTTCCTGCCAGTGGCTTAATCCCAGATTAGCAGTACGATCGAACTTTAGTACAGCCGATCGAGGAAGTGGGTGGAGTGGAAGGGTAAAGGGGTGGAGGAGTGGAGGTTGGAAAAGGTAGAACTCTTCATGGACAATCTCCCGAACTACACTGACGCTGACACAGAAGCAGGGCAAACCAGCCTTGGGAGTCAGTCCAGGTGCCCAAGGGATGAAACGCCAGATGTTCAAGTTTGCTAATCAAAGTAGGGAGATGGAATTTGCGGGAAATCTCCGTCTGAATGGTTTCTCCGGCTTCCAGAGAAACTTCATATTCCAGTGCTTTAAATTGCACAGTTTGGGGGATGAGGCTGCGCAGGTGCATCTCGATCTGGTGCTGTATGGGATTGTAGAAGGCCCAGTGAGCGAATTGAGGCAAATCAAAATTGGCTTGAAACTGGCGATTCAAATGTTGCAGCATGTTCAAATTGAATTGAGCCGTCACTCCCTGAGCATCGTTATAGGCCGCTTCGATGATGGGAATGGATTTTTGCAGATCGACTCCCAGTAAAAAGAATTCTCCGGGTTGCAGGGCCTGCTGGATGCGAGTCAGGAAGCGATCGCAGGCCGCTTCATCCAAATTGCCGATCGTGCTGCCCAGAAAAATCAACATCCGGTTTTCTGATTCAGCAGGTGGCAGGTGGGCCAGGGCTTGCTCATAGGTTCCGGCTAAACCACACAGCTTAAGTTTGGGATACTGTCCCAGGAGATCGAGAGCCGTGGCCTTTAAAATTCCGGCACTCACATCAATGGGACAATACTGCAACTCGTAGTCCAGTTCACTATAGGCTTCCAGCAATAAGCGGGTTTTTCGGGAACTGCCACTGCCCAATTCCACCAATTCACACGCGCCTGTCAGTTGAGCGATCGCCCCGGCATACTGCTCCAGAATTCCCTGTTCCGTGCGGGTGGGGTAATATTCCGGTAAATCACAAATTTGTTCAAACAGGGCAGAACCGCGATCGTCATAAAAATATCGACAGGGTAAAGTCTTTTGCGGCTGGCTGAGTCCCTCAATGACATCTAATCCCTCAGCCACCGTCACTTGAGGAGACTCCAGGGCAATCCAACGGAGACGAGGGTGTTCACGATATTCAATTCTCATTCAGGGTTCTCCTTGCATGACTAAACAGCCCTATTCCAGACTTACCCTGGAAGGGGAAAAAATAAAACCTACCTTTGGATGAAGAAAAACTTTTAACCGATTTTGGATTGATCTAAGAGGGTGTTTTAAAAGCCCCAGTTTATCCCCTTGATCTATAAGGGCGCAGCATTCGGGTAACAGGTTTGCGGTAGTTTTTAGGGATCCTTGGCCGCATGCCACGCCCCTACGCAGGGCGATCGCGACTTCTCAACTACCCTCTAAGCCTGAATCCAGAATCCTAAAAGCTTTTCTAGCTACCAGTATGAAACCGTTAGCTTAATTTTCCCTGAAATCTAAATTAAACCTTGTCCAAGTTCAGAACTATAGTTTCTCTTATGGGAAAACGACCGTTCTCTAGCTGGACTTGGTTTAGAAGAGGCTGAGATGGGTAGAGGGGGGTAAAAACGTTTCCGTCGAAACGTCTCTACCTCGCATCATCCCATCACCCCATTACTCCTTCACCTCTTCCTCCTCTGGCTGAAACTCCAACGCCACTCCATTCATACAGTAACGCTGTCCAGTTGGCTTGGGGCCATCGGGAAAGACGTGACCCAGGTGTCCACCACAGCGACTGCAATGGACTTCTGTGCGCACCATGAACAAAGATCGGTCAGTAGAGGTAGCCACGGCTCCCTCGATCGGCGCATAAAAACTGGGCCAACCTGTGCCACTGTTGAACTTAGTTTCTGCCTTAAATAAAGGCTGACCACAAGCGGCACAGCTATAAGTGCCATCTTCATAGTTCTTGTCCAGGGGACTGGTGCCTGCCCGTTCAGTACCATGTTTCCGCAAAACCTGAAACTGTTCTGGGGTCAGTGTTTCTTTCCACTCAGCTTCAGTTTTAGTGACTTCGTATTGCTCCTTAGAATCCGCCATGAGTTCGTACCTCTGTAACAATCCTATTTACAATTATCTTAAATGCTGCAAAACAGGATATACACGCCAGTAAAGTCACTTATTTCCCGACCAGCGGCGACCTCTATGAAACGGATTTTGATCTTACATGCTTCCCTGGGTGCAGGACACTTGAATGCGGCCAAAGCGTTAGCGGCTGCATTTCAACAATTCCCGGACGTGGAAGTTCAGATTGCAGACACGCTGGCCTATGCCAATTCGCTGTATCGGGGAGCAATTACCCAGGCTTACAAGCAACTCAGTGAAAAAATTCCGCTGCTCTACAAAGCGTTTTATGAAGGCAGCGACATTAGCGATTTGGACAAATCCCTGGATAGCAATCTGGTGTGGGCCAAGCTGGAACGTCCCTTCTTTAAGGAATTAGGACAACTGGTGAGAGCGTTCGACCCGGATGTGATTGTCTGTGTGCAACAAATTCCCAGTCGCTTGCTGCAATTGCTGGAACAGGAAGACCAGACCTCCAAACCTCAGTATGTGGTGGTAACAGATGTGATTGCCCACAGTACCTGGATTAACTATGGGGTAGCAGGCTATTTCCTACCCAACAGTTTGAGCCGCAATTTACTGATTCAACGGGGCTTGAACCCGGATGTGCTGCACGTGACCGGAATCCCCGTCAAGTTGGAAATTATGCAGCCCAAAACCAGGCAGGAAACCCGATCGCACCTCAACCTGCCTCACGATCGCCCAGTCATCTCGTTGTTTGGAGGGGGCCTGAATCCTCGACGGGTGCGATCGATGGTGCTGGATTTGCTGGAAAGCCCGATTTCAATGATGCTAGTGGTCGCGGCGGGTCGGAATGAAAAGTTGGAGGAAGCGTTAGAAGACTTGACGGCAGGGACTCACGTTAGACTATGGAAAGTCGGCACCATTGATTATGTGGATGATCTGGTGGTAGCCAGTGATTTGATCATCACGAAAGCGGGGGGACTGATTACCAGTGAAATTCTGCTCGTGGGACTCCGATGATCATTGTCGATCCCATTCCCGGTCAGGAAGAACAAAATGCGGACGTGATTGCGGCAGCTGGAGCGGGGGTGCAGCTTCGGTTATTAGAGATGGTTGCGCCTGCAGTACAGTATCTGCTGCGGCATCCAGAACGGTTAGCGGAAATGAGTCAGGCGGGACTGGAGTTGGGCCATCCCCATGCCGCGCTCACCATTGCTGAACACATTTTGCAAGATCTGCAATCGTCAGGCGTGCGATCGTCGCATCCATCCTCATCTGCCACCTTTGTCCAATAGTTTTGACAGCATAGTTTTA
>JBBIQC010000058.1:0-12969 GCA_037442585.1 Oscillatoriales cyanobacterium bin_317 | reverse complement strand
CGAGTGCCCGGATTGCCCCCTGGAACACTCGCTAAATGAAAAATAGATGTTCACGTTCAGATTAGCTCATGCGAGGCCGGCGCGACATCACGCCCAACCGCCTACGGAAGCTATGGACGGAGTACACCAAGTTTCAAACCCCGCAATTGACCCCCTCGACCATCCAGCGCGACTATCACAAAGTAGATCGGCTGCTTGGCAAAATGCCCAACACCCTCACCACGGCCATAGAGATCCGCGACTGGCTTCTGCAACACTATGCGGCTGAATCTACCCGTCGCATCATTCAGCAGTTAAATGGGCTGTGGCTTCCGATCTGATCGTCGTCAATCCCTTCGATGGGGCGGGGATGTTCTTCCGTCGCAAAGTGAATGACAAGACCTGGGTTGGCTTCACGGCTGAGGAGAGGGACATCATCATTGCTACCTTTGACCAGGTGCATCCGTTCTATGCTTCGTGGGTAAAGTTCCTCTTCTGGACGGGATGCCGTCCGGAGGAAGCGGCTGCACTGCAATGGAAGCATCTTCCTCCCAATTGTTCTCAAATCCTGTTTAGGGAAGCCGTCCCGGTCGAGGTGCAGGTCAGGCAACCGACCAAAAACAAACAATCTCGTGTGTTCCCCTGCAATGCCCGGTTACAGAACTTACTGCGATCTCTTAAACCTGCTACTGCAACCTCTAGTGATCTGGTGTTCTGTGGCAAGACTGGCGGGTCATTTGAATATCACAACTTCCAAACCCGACAATGGAAGCCATTAGTAGAAAGCCTGGTAGAGAGCGGTCAGGTGTCTCTCTACCTTTCCCAGTATCACTGTCGCCACACCTTCATCTCCCTCGCGCTCGATCATCTACCCGTGAAAGATATCGCCTACCTGGTCGGTAACAGCCCTGACATCATTTACAAGCACTATGCCAGCCGTAGCCGGGTACTAGAAATCCCAGAGTTTTAATCCGTCAATTAGATTGACTAACAGTAATTATGATTTGTAGAGCTATTTCGCTAATAGATTGCTCAATTTGTAGAGCCGTTTCACTAATAAAAACTCATGCAGTTATCTACGAGAGCCATCCATACCTACCGTCGATCTCTCAAAGCCTGGATGGGCTATGCGGCTGATAGCCAGTGGTCAGGAGAGTTTAACACTTCTTTGCTGTCGGTTCTTGAGGAATTGTTGCAGGCTGATTCGGGCTTTATGGATGATTTCCTGCAACGCTACCCTAAAGAACAGCGAGATCGCCGTCGGCAAGAGGTGCGCTATGTCGTTCTATTCTGGCTGGCAGAGTTAGCACTGTAGACTAAAAAACTTCCCTCAGAGAAGGAAGTCTGGAAGCAATGCCAGGAACCGGACTTGAACCGGTGACACGAGGATTTTCAGTCCTCTGCTCTACCAACTGAGCTATCCCGGCGGGGACGTGATTTTTAACGCTTAAACAACTTAGCAAACAACTGTAACCCTTTGCAAGTGATTTTTTGAGATTGTCAGCAATCCGGTGCCTATTTCTGCGAGATGGAATTCTGAGCGTTTCCCAGGATGAGAACAGTGCGGCAAAATAAGGATCGGAGGTAGATGCTGATTTCCGATTCTCTACCGCTAATTGGCTAATTCATGGACTGGCAAGAGCTACACGGTAACTGGTTGTTAATTCCCGATCGTCCCAAAGCGATCATTCACTTTCTAGGGGGAGCTTTTGTTGCTACGGCTCCTCAAGTGACCTATCGACGGTTGCTGGAACGGTTAGCTGCAGAAGGGTATGGGGTAGTCGCAACGCCCTTTGTCAATACCTTTGACCATACAGCGATCGCGCAAACCGTTTACCGCAACTTCAACCGCGCCCTGGAAACCCTATTTGAAACGAAACTGCGGCGGCGTTACCTCCCCGTTTATGGAGTGGGGCACAGTATGGGCTGTAAGCTGCATCTGCTGATTGGCAGTCTATTTGAGGTAGAGCGGGCAGGAAATATTCTGATTTCCTACAACAACTATGCGGCACGGGACGCGGTGCCTCTGGTGGAGCAGGTGTCTTCCGTGTTTTCGCAACTCTCTTCTCTGTTTGCAGAATCTGCCCCAGCGTTTTCAGTGGAATTTACTCCGTCTCCTATCGAGACCACGCGCCTGATTGCCGAAAAGTATCAGGTACGACGCAATCTCCTGGTGCGGTTCACCAACGACACGATCGACCAGACGGCAGGATTATCCGATGTTCTACAAACCCGCTTTCCAAGTATGATTACCACGCAAACCTTATCCGGCACTCACCTGACTCCGCTTGGCCCGGATGTGAAATTGCAGGCTGGTAGTGTGTTTACTCCCTGGGATGCGATCGCCCAGTGGATGCGGCAGGAACTGTACCGTGAACTGCACCAACTTGAACGAATCATGCTGTTGTGGCTCAATCCCCTAGAACCTCTTAGATAGAGCAACGCTGTTCAAACTGAAAGATTGGGAATTTGGGCGGAGGTGACGCTCGAAGGTGATGAGGTTTACAGCCGTGTGAGGGAGAATCTTCCCCCCGAAGCCTGTGAAGGATGGACAATTTATTGGAGTGAACACAAGCTTGATCATTTCAAGTCACACTTTTTTGTTCCTGTATCGTCAGTACGGAACAGGGGGCGTGATGCAGGACATAATTGCTGACACTGCCACCAATCCATTCACGAATCCCAGTGCGGCCCCGTCGTCCGACGACGATCAAATGAGCCTGCCAGGTTTTTGCGAGTTCACAAATGGCCTGACCGGGATTGCCCAGAGCTTGATTGATTTGGACATCCACCCCCGCCGCGATCGCGCGATCGGCCATCGCCTGCAAAAACTCTAATCCTCGGTCTCCCGCCTGTTGCCATTCCTGCATACGTAGGGTGAACGCTTCGGCACTGGCTCCGGGATAGGTACTTTCGTAGGGGAAGACAGGATTTGGCAACTGTTCTTCAAAAGGATATTGCACATGCACCAGTAATAGGCGGCTGCGACCCAACTTTGCCAGCGATAAAGCTTTCGCAAAAATCTGCTGACTGACTTCCGACTCATCCACTGCTACCAGAATTTTTTCAAACATAAAGATCTTCTCTGCAACCATGTCTTTATGTTTACTGTATTACGGCACCTTGCCCCATCATTTCTCAAACTGAGGGAGGACTCACCGAAAACCTGAGGGCAGATAGTTCGGTTCTCCGGTCATGCTGAAGAATCATCCAAATAGATGACCCATGAAGAGATGGTTGAGGGATGTGAAACCGTCCTGAATCTTAGAGACTGAACTGTATAGAGTTAATGGGGCTAGGAGGTTACTCAAAAATGGCTCATGTTCCTGCTACAAATATCCGTTCTGCCATCAATATTGGCCAGATTATGAGACAGGTGATTGTCTCTGGAAAAATCACTCGTGCTGATGAGTTGGTTTTCTTGCGGGCAATGGTCGCGGAGGATCCTCTCACTCCTGAAGATCTGACAACCCTGCGACAAGTCATGCAGCGTCTGGACATGGGGCTGATTAAGGTTGTTGAGTAGGTAGAGCTTGTGGTCTACGGGAAGTTTCATGCAAAACCTCCACTGCAAGACAGGATGGAGTTTGGAAAACGCTCTTGCAGTGCGGGAAAGACAGGGCAGGGTTTGCGATCGTCCACGTTCTCCGGTTTGTTCCAGGTAAAGGGAGCTTTGGCGGCGGCGGACATCCACAACAGACGCTTAGCGCGGGTCATGGCGACATAGAGTAGGCGAAATTCTTCGGCAGTTTTCAAGTTTTGGGCACGCTCCCAGGCCGTTAAGGCATCGGGAAAGGTAGGTTGCTGGTGCAGATGGGCACGAATCTGGGCACGGGCCACCTCTGCCAGGGTAAAGTCTCCCAAAAATTGAGCAGGGAGGGGAATGCGCTGAGTACCGGGAATCACGTTTTCGTGCAGAAAGGGCAGGAAGACGTAATCCCAGTCCAGTCCTTTGGCTTTGTGCATGGTAATGATGGTGAGTCGTCCGGGCTGGGTGTAGCGATCGTCGTTGTTTTCCGTGTCGATCGCCTCAAAGCGCTCCGAAGTGACGATTTCCTGCAACACTCCCAGCAGCGCAGGCAGGGTATTGTCATGGCCGGTTTGTTGGGCCATGCGATCGCACAGTTTATCTGCCGTGGCTAATTCACTCTGGTCATAGCCCAGGGTATAGGCACAGAAGGAAATCAGTTGATAGGCAGGCAGTTCCAACCGGGCACGTAACAGACTGGTACAAAAATAGCGGGCCTGCAAAACGGGTTCTGTTTGAGGCGGATCCAGGGGGCCAGGGTAAAGGAACTGTTCGGGAAAGGACACTAACGCATTCAGATCCTGAGTCGGAATCAGTTTACGCTCCATTAAGGTCGTCAAAGCGGCTTTCAGGTAATCGCGAGAGTGAGGACGATCGCAGAACTGCAACAGAGTCAGCATTTCTGCTGGAACATGGGATTGGCGTTCCTGCTGCCCTACTTCATAGATAGAGAGCGCTTCCCCGTACCAGCGTCGCAATTCCCTGGCTACACACCGTCATTGGTGCGTACCAGCACTGCTCCGGAGTGGTGAGGGTTTTTCTTGAACAGGTGAATTGCCCGCTGTCCAATCAGTTCAACGGTTTGATAAGTATCCGTCGGCGTGATCAATTCCAAACCGTGGCTCTCTGGGGCGGGATTCGGTTGTGGATCGTTCGCACTGACGGCTTGAATCTGCTGCACCTCAAACGGGATTTCACTCTTCGCCAGCCTGGACTCATTCACCCACTGCAACAGGAAGTTCGCGGCTTGAATAATGGGTGGGGCACTGCGGCCTGCCTGGGTCATGGTGGCTAATCGCTGCTGGCGATCGCACTGACTGCAAAATTCCCGAAAGAAAATGGGATCGGCAGGAGTAAAGGTCGAGTTAATCGCCTGATTAGAATCCCCCACCCGCACCAGATTGGCCAGTGCTGGATTGTCTGGCTCCGTGGGATCCGCTGCCAGAATTTGCAACAGTCGGGTTTGTAAGGGACTGGAATCCTGAGCTTCATCTTCAAAGACGGCGAATATTTGTGTTTGCCAGTACTGCCTCACCGTCGGATCCTGCAACACCCGTAGCGCCGCCAGAATCATTTCGTCGTAATCCATCCAATTACGCCGCCGCAGTTGTTCCTGGTAGGTCTGATACAAACCAGCGGCGACTGCCAGCACCAGATAGTCATCGCTCATTTCCTGCCCCAGGTGCTGTAAATCGTCCGGCATTAATCCGGAGCTTTTGGCCTCTCGAATCACTGTGGTTGCCAGTTCTGGCAAAACTTCCGTCCGCAAAACAGACTGACGGCGTAAGCGCTCGGTTTCTTCTCCATCAAACTGCCGCCCTTCCAGCAATCGCTGATACAGTCGGGGATTGGCCGCAATCCACTGTTCCACACAGGTGCGGATCAGGCGATGGTTTTGTGTGACCGTCACCAGAACGCTATCGGGATTCAGTTCGGTGAGTTCCAGATGAGTACGAGCGATCGCCCACGCCAGCCCATGCAACGTATATACCTGAAAACCCTGCTGCGGTAAGCCCAAATCTTTCAAATAGCCGCGAATTTTCGCCTTAATATTGGCCGCTGCTGATCGCGTAAAGGTCACGACAATCAACTGTCGACGGGCATTTAGTTGCTGACGGGCGATCGCGATCGCTGCCGCCACCGCCATCCCGGTAGACTTTCCCGCTCCCGGCACGGCTGCCACTGCCAACGGCCCACCTGTCCAATCGGCCAGTTCTCGTTGCCCAGGCCGCAGGGAAGCGCGGAGATCATCAATGGAGAGGGGAGGAAAAGTAGTTTGCATAGAGAGTGAAGAGTTAAGAATAAGAATATTGAGGTTTTTATTCTTTAGCCTCAGTTCTAAACGAAGTTGTCATTGGTCATGAGTCGTTATTGCCATGAAGTCATTAGAGCGGTTTCGAGGATGTCTGCTGGGTCTGGCTGCAGGGGATGCAGTAGGGACAACGGTTGAGTTTCAACCTCATGGTACATTTTTACCTATAACAGACATGGTGGGTGGGGGGCCATTTAATCTCCAGCCCGGTCAGTGGACAGACGATACCTCAATGGCGTTGTGTCTGGCGACCAGTTTAGTTGAGGTGGGTGAGTTTGATGCCGCCGATCAAATGAATCGCTACTGTGCCTGGTATGAGTCCGGCTATCTCAGCAGTACGGGCGAATGTTTTGATATTGGCAATACCGTGAGTCAGGCTCTCTATCAATACAAAGTTTCCGGCAATCCATTTAGCGGCTCTACCAATCCCCGATCGGCTGGCAATGGTTGCTTAATGAGACTGGCACCAATTCCCATGTTTTACTTTCCAGACCGGGAGCGCGTTTTACATTTTTCTGGAGAAAGTTCCCGAACAACGCATGGAGCCGCAGAATGTATTGATGCCAGTCGTTTGTTCGGAGACATTCTGTTTCGAGCACTCTCAGGAGCCAGCAAAACGGAGATTCTCCTGGGCGGTGACCTGGGGGGGATTGAATCGTCCTCTATTCGGACGATCGCCAGGGGCAACTATCAACAGAAGACCGTTCATCAGATTCGTGGAACTGGCTATGTGGTGGAAAGCCTGGAAGCGGCACTCTGGTGTTTCTGGACGACAGAAACCTATGAGGAAGCCATTCTTGCGGCTACTAACCTGGGAGATGATGCAGACACAACCGCCGCCATCTGCGGTCAGGTGGCCGGAGCCTATTACGGTGAATCCGGGATACCCAATCATTGGTTGAGCAAACTGACCATGCGACAGGAGATTACGGAACTGGCCGATCGGCTTCATGCCGCTATATCGAATGCTGCGTTCCTATAATTCCTCCCATAAATCTAACGGCAAGTGGCCGAACATCTCATTTACGTCGCCCTCGTAGGCAGACTGGCAGGAAACCAGAACGCCGCGATGGTGCCCAGGATAGCTATTCAGATAGCACAGTTGGCTTTTGGGATTGAATTTGAGATAGACCGGCCCATCTACAGAGACGGTTGGTACAGGCTTTTCTGGATAGTCCAACGCTTGTAAGTAGGCATGGAGGGCCGCGATCGCCTGAGCTACCGTTTCAGCACAGATACCAAAGATTTGATAGTCCGAATGTTCACGCACCAGGAGCAACGCCTCCCGCACGGATGCAGAATCTGGCCGGGGTTCCTGGCTCAACAGATCAAGACAGGTGAACTGCCGCAGGAGTTTTTGCGCAGCTTCCAGGGTGAGAGCAGTGGAGTTAGAGGTCATGGAATAGAGTCTACGATGGGTTTATTGCGAATGGAAAAGCTTATTGAGAATAATATGCAAGTGAGCCTTTTTAGTGTATGTTAGATAGTAGGATTATTGAATCCTATTCTCAATTATGTGCCAGATTTATATCAACAGTGTGCCAAGTATGTGTCGAGCAGTTTCGAGATCAGGACGGTGAATGAACTAAATCAAAGCTTGAAATTTTGAGTTACGGGAATCAATTGGCTCGGGGCATCCTGAAAACAACTCCTCCCCCTGTATCTCATATCTATAGGAATTATTCTCATCTGATTTATCCATGCAACCGTCCTGTACACCTTCCTTAACTGTCCCTATATTGACAATTTCTCGCTGCGATCGCTGGTTAGCCTGCCAGCGGCTCCAGGATCTCTCTATTCCCTGTCACTGTACTGAAGATGGCTGTCTACAGGTTGAAGTGACTCATCCCACCGCGATCGCTCAGGTTAGAAGTGTTATCCAGCAACTCACAGCTTCCCGAACAGTGCTGGTAGACTGGCTGGAGCAATGCTGGCAACAACCCGAAGCCTCTGATTTTCACTAAAGAGATCTGAGAAAGCAATTACCTCTGTACAGGCGTAGCATTCGGCAGCTCAGATCTAACCCATTGCAAAAATCTTTGCCCAAGTGCTCAGTCCTTACGGTGTGCGGGGATAAACCCTTCTGGAAATGGTCTAAAAAATCCAATTTTGATTTGAAGCCCTGGAACTATGAGCAAAAAATATCAGCAGATTTCTCCGTTTATCCTGGAAGGCCGTTTCCTGGGCTTCGAGATTGAAGATGGGTTTAAGATTAAGCGATTAAACCTGGCCACAGCAGAGGGTGAATATTGCATCAAGTTGGCTAAAGAAGCTAAGGCCTCGGTCAGGGGAGTATTGACTCCGGGAGATTGGCTGACCATTACAGGCGAGAAACGGATCAATCTGGAAACAGATGAGGTGAAGTACAAAGCTTACCTGATTCAACAAACATCTCCAGCCCAGGGAGTCGCTGCCTCTGTGTCAGTTCCAGCGACTCCGGCCAAAGCTAAACCTCAAGCCACCATTCTCGTTTGCCAGAAGTCAGATTGTATGAAGCGGGGCGGCAAGGCGGTTTGTCAAGCACTGCAGGCAGAGTTACACGATCGCGGGTTGCATGATCAGGTGACAATCAAAATGACGGGTTGCATGAAGCAGTGCAAGGAAGCCCCCAATTTAGTGGTCATGCCTGGAAAGACTCGCTACAGCCGAATTCAAGCCGCAGATGTTCCGGCTCTCCTCGATCAACATTTTCCTCAGCCAACCAGTTCACCCCCTTCCCCTGAGTTAACGCCTATTGGTTGAAAGAGTTCCGCGATCGGGTAGGGGTATCGGTGTTGCAATCGATCTCTGATTCTCAGTCTCTGGAAGTGGGAGTAGAATCAGTCTATCGACTTGCCGGATTATGGTTACGATCGCTTGCTTATGGACACAGACCAAAAACTGGATAGACTTGACCAGAAACTAGAAATCCTGACCGATCAGGTTGGCCGACTCACTGAAGGTCTGGTGGAATTCAGGCTTGATCTGAGAGAGATGAAAGAAGTCATGCGCCAGCAGAGTGAGGTGCTGCAGCGCCAATCTGAAACATTAGATCGCCAATCTGAAAAGATAGATCGACAGTCTGAAATGATGAGGCAGAATCATGAAGCATTTATGGCTGAGATGAAACAAATCAGGGAAGTTTCTCAGCAGCAGGCAGACACGACAGCTCGATTAGTCAAAATCGTAGATCAGTTGCTGTCTAAGGAGTAATGCCTGGACAGAGATATTACTTTGCTTTTGCTTCCAGGGCTTCCAGTCGGCTCCTCAACTCTTGATTTTCCTGTTTCAGTTGATCCAGTTCTTCCCGCAATTGCTTGACGGCTTTATCCGAACCGACATTTTTCTGCACTTGCTGCACCGCTTCCTCTGCAATCCGGCGTACTCGACCATCCGGAGTTTGCTCGGCGAGAGAGTTCAAGATGGCGATCGCTTTGGGCGTTTCCATCTGCCGCAGCGCATTAACCACCGCCACCTGAGTCAGGAAAAAGCTTTCCCGCGAGAGTTCTTTCAAACGGTCAAGAATGCGCTCCAGGTTGACATTGGCTTGTCCGGTAGAAATCGCTCCCAAAGCCCGAATTGCACTCAAACGCAGAGATTGAGGAACGCCCAGTTCGGTATAGTCCAGAATTAAATTTAGTGCGGCTTCGGAAGTCTTCATCTGGCTGAGGGCCGCGATCGCACCCGCCCGCACCACTTCATTCCAGCCCTGCCGTTCCTTCAACACCGATTTCAGTAGCTTGAGAGTTTTTTCTTCCTTGTCACTGACCAGACTGGAACCTGCCAGTGTGCCCAGTGCCCGAATTGCTGCCGCTTCTGTGTAATAACTGGGGTCGCCTTTTTCCGCCAGTGGTTTCACAGCTTTATAACTCTCTACCGTTTTGATGTCCGCCAGAGCTTCTACCGCTGCCCGCCGGCCTCTGGCATCTTCATCCTGAAGACCAGCCACTACTCCCTTGAAGGCCTGATCCAGTTTGATGCTGGCTAACTGTTTGATGATTTCCACCCGGACTCCCCAAAACGCTTCCTGCTGAAACGCTTCAGTCAAAGCTTTCACCGCCTCCAATCCACCTTTTTTCGCCAGTGCTTCGGCAGCACAAATGCGAGACAGCGGATCCGGATCATGACGTAACTGGGCTTTGAGTTCGGGAATAGGATACTCCAGCACTACGGTCTTTAGAGTATGGTTGCCGACATCGAAGCTGATGAAGTCGGGTTTTTGTTCCAACGGAAAATAGAAGGACTGTTCCCGATCGCACACTCGAACGGTGATGATGTTGGATGTTGAATGTTGGATGTTGGATTCGTTTTTGTCCGTTGTCCGTTGTCCGTTGTCCCTTGCCGAGGACGAAGGATCCATGACTAAGGACGAATCAGCCCCCGATCCCCGATTCCCGATCCCCGATCCCTGATCCCTGATCTCCGATCCTCCCACATACCCAAAGCCGATCGGAATTTTCAAATCAAACAACTCATTGCGACTGTCCTTATCCTTGGCTTGAGTTTGGGTGACGGTGAGTTTAGCCAGGTTGCTGTCGCCGTCCCAGGAGTAGGTAACTTTGTAGTCGGGATGGCCGCCGCGAAACACGTACTGGTCGAACAGGAAAAGCAGATTGCGTCCCGTGGCTTTTTCGATCGCCCGCAACAGGTCAACCGTTTCAACCGTGCGGTGGGCATTGTCGTTCACAAAGGTCGCGATCGCGTTCCAGAACAGTTCTTCGCCCAGTTCGGCCCGGATCATGTGATAGACACAGGCTCCCTTTTCGTACAGGTGGCGATCGTAGAGTTCGATTGCTTCCCGGTAGACATGGGTGACGATCGGGCGACGATAACGGGAGGTATCTTCATCCAGATAATTCCGCGCTTCTCCCAGACGGTAGTAAGCGGCTTCCTCGGCACCGTACTCTTGCTCGGTCCACATCACTTCTGAGTAGGAGGCCATGCCTTCCTTAATCCAGGCGTGCGACCAGTGTTTGATCACCACCAAATCGCCGAACCATTGATGGGCCAGTTCATGAGCGACGAGAGCTTCTGTCGTGCGATTGTCGATCGCGGCGCGGGCATCAATCAGGCAGCGATCGGTGAGCAGCGTAGTGGACGTATTTTCCATTCCTCCGAAAATAAAATCATCCACACACACCTGAGCATATTTGGGAAAGGGATAGGGATAGCCAAACTTCTGGCTGAAGAACTCGATCATGCGGGGCGTTTTGCCCATGCTCAACCGTGCTTCTTCCTCTTTTCCCTTTTCCACGTAATAAGTTACAGGTTTGCCCTGCCACTCATCCCCCAATTCGGCAAAGTCGCCAACCGCCAGGGTCATTAAGTAGGTGGGATGTACGTCTTGCTGCCGCCAGTGATAAACCTTTGCGTCCTTGAGTTCTTCGGTGCCCACCAGTTCTCCATTGGAGATGGCGATCAGGTTTTTCGGCACCTGGACGCGAATTTCCGATGTGGCTAACTGACCGGGATAGTCAAAACAGGGAAACCAGAAACGGGAATCCTCATCTTCGCCCTGTGTCCAGACCTGAGTGGGTTTGTTGGGGTAGTGCTTGGTGGGGGTGATGAAATACAGCCCTCGTTGGGGATGAGCGACGCGGTAGGCGATCGCCAGCGTGATCACCTTCCCCGCTTCCGTGGGTTGCTGTAACTGAATGTGCAGTTGCTCCCCGTCGTAATCAAATGCTTGACTGGCTTCATCCACCGTGACTGTATCAATCGTCAGATTGACCGCATCCAGGGTCAGGCGATCGATGCCGCTGCGAACGGGATTTAACCGAATGGCACAGGTACCCTGATAGCGTTGCTGGGGAATATCCAGCACCAGATCAAGAAAGATATGCTCCACCTGACCCGGTCGATCGGGGTTGTAGTGGGGTTTCGCGCCAGGTAGTTCAAAGGATTTGTGACCGTTATTTTCAGGCTGGAAGTAGTTGTACTGGGGCATCGTACTTGTTTCCCTAATCCGCATTGATAATTTTAGGGACTCTGAAGAACTCGCCGTCTCGATCGGGGGCGTTGTCCAAAATGGCTTCCCGATTCGGATCCGGGACTAATGTATCTGAGCGGACGACATTACTCACATCGATCGCTCGAAAGGTCGGAGGCACATCCGAGACATCCAGTTCATTCAGTTGTTCAAAATAGTCCAGGATGTTGCTCAATTGAGTGGCAAATTGCTCCTCTTCCGCTTCCGAGAGCGCTAAACGAGCCAGCAGAGCAACTTTACGAACTTGTTCACGGTCAATCATAAATAGTTAATGGCATCTAGAAATAAACATCCATCTGCGATCGCCCAGTCGTCTTCAACCAGTTCTGAGCTTCGCTGTAGCCATTGGGATTCAACCGAATCGCCTGTCTCCAGTATTCGGCGGCGCGGTCAAAATACTCTTCTGCTTCCTCATCATTACCTGCTTCCTGGGCACGCTCTCCCTTGTAGTGGCAGATGACGGCAATGTTATTCAACGCTTGAGGGAGACGGGGATTCAGGTCGATCGCCTGATGGTAGTAATCCAATGCTTTTTCGTGTTCTCCATTGCTGGCATGAATCAGACCAATGTTGTAGAGAACATAGCTGCGATCATAGGGATCTTCCTCTAATTTGAGGGCTTCGTAATAGTTCTCCAGGGCTTCAGCGTATTCTCCATCCGCCTGGGCCGCCATACCATCTCGATAATACGCAAATGCCTCCTTCTCTTTCTTGGTGGCAGGCAATATCTTGAGGATGATATCGGCCATGACCGTAAAGCTCTTGTCGATAAAGTTATCGTTGCGTTGAGTTCTAGGCATAAGCGGTAGTAGGGTAACGGTGATCGTCAGACTGGGCGCGATCGCGAAACGTCTTCTAGTTTAGCGTCCTCCTGAGTCAGCAAGATAGTTTTAGCCTGAAGAAGCTTTCCTATTTCCCCTATCTCCCTTCCTATACTGGATATAGTCAACAAACGGAATGTCTGCGAGGAACCGATGACGCCAGATCCACGAATTATGAAGGCGGTTGAGCGTCTGAACTACCGGGTTACGGTAGGTGACGTGGCAGCCCAGGCAGGTTTAGATGTTAATCTGGCCCAACAGGGATTGCTGGTGCTTGCGTCGGAAGCGGGGGGACACCTGCAAGTTGCAGAATCCGGTGAGATTGCGTATCAATTTCCCAAAAATTTTCGAGCCATATTAC
>JBBIQC010000057.1:6079-13348 GCA_037442585.1 Oscillatoriales cyanobacterium bin_317 | reverse complement strand
GATGAAAAACAATCCTCGTACACCTTTTAGTCTTCCTCAGCAAGCCCTAACTAATTTCTAACAACCGCTCAAAAATTCCTGGCCGAATGCTGCGACCCTACATTTTGGAAATCACCTACAAACCCAGCATACGTGGACTTCCGGGAAGAATTGCACCAATAGTCCCCGAAATAAGGCATAATTCACCCCAATTGCACTTTTGCTGACTATGTCATCGCTCACACGTTTTCCCTGGGTTCTTTCTGGTTTCGCGGGTTGTTTATGGCTATCCACTGCCGCGGCTCAGGCCGATACGCTTCAATCCTGGCGGTTTGATGCCCAGCAAAATCAACTCGAACTGATTACAGATCAGGGCGTGCAACCCTCCGCCCAACTGGTCGCCAATCCCACCCGGTTGGTGATTGATCTGCCGGGAATCCGGTTAGGCCGACCGAAGATCAATCAATCCGTTGGGGGTGCGGTACAAAATGTGCGGATTGGTCAATTTGATGCTCAAACCACGCGAGTGGTGGTGGAGTTAGCTCCCGGTTACACCGTAGACCCGCAACAGGTAAAAATTCGCGGTCTGACGACCAACCGCTGGACAGTGCAATTACCCACTCCCCGAATGGATGCCACGGCCAGCGCGACGATCGCCAATCCCATCCCTGCCACTCCTGCCCGTCCTGCCCTGTTCCCTAACAGTACCCGTCCGGTGATGGCTCCGCTTTCTCAACCCCTGGCCACTGTCGCTCCACCGGGCGATACCTTTGGGGGACTGATTCCCGCAGGGCGTAATTTAACCTGGTTGCAGCAACGATTGGCTACTCTCAAATCTTCTCAGTATTCCTCCCTGGGAACCGGACTCTATGTGCTGGATCTGGAGACAGGCAACTATCTGGACATTAATGGCGATCGCGTCTATGCCACAGCCAGCATTATCAAACTGCCGATCCTGATTGCCCTGTTTCAGGATGTGGATGCCGGAAAAATTGACCTCAATGAAACTCTGACCATGACGCGGGATGTCGTGGTGGGTGGCTCCGGCGAGATGCAGGATTTACCCGTAGGCAGTAAATTCAGTGTGTTGGAAACGGCCAATAAGATGATCACCATCAGCGATAACACGGCCACCAACATGATCATCAAGCGTATGGGGGGCATCCAGTATCTGAATCAACGCTTTCGTAGCTGGGGCTTGCAGAAAACCGGAATGCGAAACTGGCTCCCTGACCTGAAAGGCACCAATGTCACCACTCCTAAGGAGTTAGGCAAACTGCTGGTAATGCTGAACACTCAGCAGATGCTCTCTCCTCGCAGTCAGGCTCAGGCGATCGACATTTTGCAACGAGTGCGGAACCGCAAGCTGTTAGTGGTGGGTCTGGGGCCAGGAGCGACGATCGCCCATAAAACCGGAGACATCGGCTTTTTGTTGGGAGATGCCGGAATTGTGCAAATGCCGATGGGGAAACGATATGTGGTCGTGGCCCTGGTGGAGAGCGCCTATGATGATCCTAGAGCCAGAGATTTTATTCAGGATGTGTCTCGCATTGTTTACACCTACCTGAGCAATCCGACGACAGCCTCAGTCGAGCAGGCAGGCGGGATTTGAGACCAACCCTGGAAGGATCGGGGAGGCAGGCAGGAGCAACAGAGTGGACAATACCACTCTGCCAATTTCCCTAACCTTTTTCCGCCCCCCTAAAACGGCGAACGGTTCTAATATCTACGGCTGTCCCAAAGGACTGGGTTTTGAGTTGCTGAAACACTCTTTCGGCAACCGGGGGATCTAGAAGTAAACACCATACTTGCGGTTTGCCGTAGTACTGGCAGCGTTGACCAATTTTGGTATGGGGCAGGTTGGCCGTTTGCAGGAAGCGCTGGAATGCCTGCTGTTGGCTATCGTTCAATCGGGATTGATCCACCATAACCATTTTAAGGGTGTCGTCTGGATGGGAGCGAGGGGTAGCTCCAGGAGAGGATTGGGCCAGGGTTGCAGGCGTTCCTGGACTCAGGACGATCGCGCCCATAGCCAGAATAGGAAGAAAGGTTCGAGACATGATCGCTGTGACAGGATAGGTCTATGGAAGTAGTGATGACAAAGCGTTGATAGCCTTTATCACAAGCGGACTAGCAAAACTTTTCATAGAGTAGTTCATAAGTACTATAAAGTCAAGCTGAAATGTTAACTATTAATGCGATCGCTATCTACCTGTAGCGAATTTTTGGACAATGATCGCTTAAGATTTTGAAATAAAGGAGATAGTCAATTGCTTACTCCATCGTTATTAGCACTTGCCGTAGAACGGGCATCTGATTGGGGACTGAATGTTGGCATTGTTATGATCCTGTGCAACATTCTCGCGATCGCGATCGGAAAATTCAGCATTCAGCGGCAAGATGTTGGCCCTGCAACTCCGATTGGCGGCATGAGTGCGCCTGCTGTTTTTGGCAGTCTCGCTCTCGGTCATATTCTTGGGGCTGGAACTATTCTGGGGTTAACAAATCTGGGAGTTCTGTAACAGATCTTTCAGCCAGCTAAAACACCTCCTTCAGGTCAGGGGTTACCACTCCTGGCCTTTCTGATGTACGGGCTCAATGATCTACAGGCTCAATGGTTACAGGGTCAAGTTCAGGAAAGAAATAGCAAGCATGCTGTGGTATCCGCTTTATCCTTAAACCTGGCTCAGATCATCTCAGCTAACTACCGACTACCAGGAGGTTGCGTCTTTTGAACTATCCTGCATCTGCTGATAGGTCAGATACACGGCTTCCAGAAATTGATCCGAGGTGGTGTTGGGAGGAATTGTTTCCAGACCAATGATAGTTCGCAATTGACGGGCCAACTCCATACTTTTCTCGGCTCTGGCTTTAGCCGTCATCTTGGCACGCCGTTGTAAATACTCGCGCACGACGGCGTAATCATCAGGAATCAGTTGAGTGACATCAGCAAGGATCGGTAATTTAGTAGCCAATTGCTCTGCGGCTGGGGAGATGGTTAGGGCCGTCATACGATCGCCACGTTGATCCTGAATCACCAATGTTCCGGCAACCCAATCACCAATTCGCTTTTCCCGCTTGCCGAACAGAATAAAGAAGGCACCAATGAAGCAGAAATCATCCACAGGACGTAACAGCGATCGCAACACAGCCTGAAATAAACCAACAGGACGGCCATTATCTCGGACAACGCGAATTTTGGCAAATCGTTTGCCGGGAGTTTGTCCCTGATACATGACTTCGCAATAAACAAAGTAGCCACTGTAAATCACAAAGTTAAGTAAGATGGCAACACCTAATAACCACCAGGGAAGCGAACTGTAATTGAGGTTGCTGGCTGATAGCACACTGAATAACCCCAGTGTAAACAATCCCCATAACAGCCAGAAGGCCAGTAAGATCAGCAGCAAAATCTGGTAGTCAATGAACAAGGCCAGGGTACGATTACCAATTCCCGCCAGGGTGAAATCCAATTCTACACTTTCCGGTGTGGAGAGGGAGACTCGATTTAAGAACCGCATGCAACCTTACTCCTTTAACCCACGATCGCGGAGTTGCAACCCTAATCCCTCCCGCCGATTTCGTAGATCAAAATAAATAGCGGCTTTAACGGTCTGCCATAAGGGGAGAAGTGCAATTCCCAAGGCAAAACTCATCATATAAACCAGCAATAGTGTTAATACCTGCAGTGCAGCAGCAGGAGCAGACTCTTGAGGCACCATAGCTGTGACAATCACCTGCGCAGTACTGCTAAGAAACTGGGCAATCAGTTGAATCGGCAGCGTGATGCAAAAGGTGATCAACAGGATTAAAAGGACTCTCCAGGCATTGCCTTTGGTCAATTCCCAAAACCGACTGATACTTTGCAAAGCCGTTGTTTCTGGTTCAACAGCTAAGGGAAGTTCTACTGCAGATAAGCGAGCACTGAGCCAACAAAAGAACACAATGGTCGCCATTAAAATCAGTATGAATAGTAGAACCAAAATAATGGCTAAAGTCGGATTTGTATCACCTGTAGCAATACCAGGAAAACCACCCAAAGCTGCGATCGCACCAAATCCCAATACGGCGATCGCCAAATAAAAAGCAATAGTAATACCCAAAAAAATCAATGTAACCGCCAATGCCACCAGCAAAAAGCTCCACACACGAGAACGAGTATAGCGGCGGGCCTCCGTCAGGGATTCAGGCTGATTGATCAACTCTTTGAACGAGAGCCGGGAAATCAAAGCGGAATTGGCGAGATACTTTCCCAGACAGTAGAGAAGTAAGACAATCCAGGCCGGGATTAACAACCCTAAAAAGGCATAGTAATCCTGGGTCACGACGTAAAACAGGGCGATCGCAAAGGCCACCACAAATGGCACTAACACCCATAAAGTGGCAATCAATGAAATCAGCAAAAACGGCTTGGCCTGGGCACCATAAAGCCGGAATCCGGTAGTAACGACATCTCCCACACTTAATGGCTGCATGGGATTCGGTGAACTGGCGCTTTGAGCCATGCGCTAAACTCCTGTAGACGGGTGAGTGATGTCGCTATCCTAATCCACCTTTTTTTGATTCCCATCAAATGTGAACCTTTATGAATATTCAACGCTGGATTGGTCGTCGCCAACCGACCTGGCAGGCTCTGGATACCCTCCTGAAAAAGCTGGAAGCTCGTGGTGTGAAAGCTCTATCTGCTGAAGAAATCCGCCAGCTTGCCAGCCTTTACCGTTCTGTATCCGGCGATCTGGCTCGTGCTAAGACCAATCAGGTAGGGGAGCGCCTGGTTAGTGACTTGCAATCCCTTACTGCGCGGGGCTATTCCCAAATCTATCAAGGATCCCGCAGGCAAGAATGGCAGGCGGTTCTGGAGTTTTTTCAGTGGGGCTTTCCAGCCGTTGTGCAGCGATCGCGGGGCTACATTGCCTTAGCCACGGCTCTGTTTGGATTGGCTGGCTTAGTGGCCTGGTGGCTATCCTGGCATGATCCCCGGTTCATCAGTTTGGTGGTGCCATCAGGAATGATCCATCAGGTGCGCGATCGCGGTGAATTATGGACAGGGTCGATCGTCGGCATTGAACCCTTTGCTTCCAGCAGCATCATGATCAACAACATTCAGGTGTCCTTTGGCGCGATCGCGGGTGGCATGACCGGGGGACTGCTCACGGCTTACATCATGCTATTCAATGGCTTACTAATTGGTACGGTGGGTGCGCTGGTGGGTCAGAATAATCTGGCCGTTCCCTTTTGGGCCTTCGTCTTTCCCCACGGCTCGCTGGAATTACCTGCCATATTTCTCGCAGGGGGTGCAGGCTTCCTGTTAGCCAGAGCTTTATTATTTCCAGGCCAATATCGGCGATCGGATGCCCTGAAACTGTATGGCACTCAGGCGGCTCAACTGGTGTTTGGCCTGGTTCCCATGCTGGTGCTGGCAGGCATGATTGAAGGTTTCTTTTCCCCCCAGCCCAATATCCCAGATTTAGTCAAATACGTAACTGGGATACTGTTATTTGTCAGTTTAGTGTGGTATTTGGGACGCAAGTAGGGGCATTGTTCACCCTGAGTCTTGAGCCGCTCACCATCTCATCCTTTTTGGCTAACTAAAAAGCTGCTCAAACTCGGCTTGCAGCGATCGCAAATCACCCAATCGGGCGACGACTAAATTTTGCTCTCCCGCATCCTCTAAGCGCTGCTTCCAGTGACGCACTGTTTCCACATTGCTGAGCCAAAAATTAACTACGGTGTCAACAGCCTGATCCAACCGCCATCCTCGTTCAGGAGGCACTGTTTCGATCGATTGAATGAATGCATCCAGGGTACACTGGTAAGCGCTTAAGTATTCCACTCCGCTATGATGCTTGCGTTGCGATAATTGCTGTTGATGATTGAAAAAATCCAACACAGGAGATACACCGAGCAACTCGAATGTATACGCCATGCCAATCCTCCAAGCTCAACTCAATTCGATTCTTATAAGCATTGAATTTTAATCAGTTCAATTTTGGTCAAACGTCATCTAAAAGACAGATTTAAGTATCTCTCAATTTTTTGTAATAAAAAGTAATGAATTGTTACCTGGGACTTGACTTTGGCACATCGGGGGCACGGGCCATCGTGCTAAATCAGGACTACCAACAGGAAGCAGAGATCAGCCAGCGGTTTGGCAACATTCCGCCCACTGAGCAGGCAGCCTACTGGAAACAAGTTTTATTGGATCTAATTCAACACATTCCCCTGGACAAGCGAGCCAGGATCCAGGCGATCGCGATCAATGGCACCTCTTCTACTGTGTTGTTGTGCGATCGTAATGGCCATCCCCTCATGCCGCCTCTGCTGTATAACGATGCCAGTGGAGCGGCAGAACTGCCCTGGCTGCAACAGTTTTTTGCCGAGCGGCATCCCCATGTACGCGGCAAGGACAATGTACTCAATGCCACCTCTAGCCTGATCAAATTGCTCTGGTGGAAACGACAACCCTGCTTTACCCAGGCCCGCTACCTGATGCATCAAGCCGATTGGCTGGCTTTTTTGCTGCACGGTCAACCCGGTATCAGCGATTATCACAATAGTTTGAAATTGGGCTATGACGTGGAACAACTCTGCTATCCCACCTGGTTCGCGGATCTGGATGTGCAATCCCTCCTGCCCAAAGTTTTGGCTCCCGGAACGCCCATTGGGGTCATTCAACCCACGGTTGCTGAGCAGCTAGGATTACCACAAGGCTGCCAGGTTTGCGCTGGCACCACGGATAGCATTGCGGCCTTTCTCGCCAGTGGAGCCAATGCCCCTGGAGAAGCTGTCACCTCCTTGGGGTCTACGCTGGTCTTGAAACTGCTGAGCCACACCCCGGTTGAGCATGGGCAATACGGGATTTACAGCCATCGACTGGGAGACTTGTGGCTGGTAGGAGGAGCTTCGAATACAGGAGGAGCCGTTTTACAACAGTTTTTTTCAACGGCTGAACTGGCTTGCTTAAGTGCAGAAATTGATCGCGATCGTCCCAGTCCTCTGGATTACTACCCCTTAACTCGCCCCGGAGAACGCTTTCCGATCAACGATCCACTCCTGCCTCCCCGACTCGATCCCAGACCAGAGAGCAATGTGGAATTTCTGCACGGCTTGCTGGAGAGCATGGCCCGCATCGAAGCACGCGGCTATCAGTTGTTGCAATCTCTCGGTGCTACCCCTCTCACCAAAGTGTATACTGCCGGTGGAGGCGCATCCAATCCTACCTGGACAGCCATTCGCCAGCGTCATTTACAAGTGCCTGTTTTACCCTCTGCTCACGTTGAGGCGGCTTAT
>JBBIQC010000057.1:4513-6069 GCA_037442585.1 Oscillatoriales cyanobacterium bin_317 | reverse complement strand
GACCGCGTTGTTAGCGATGGCTGGAATGGGCATGGGGAAGGTGGGGTGATGGGATGATGAGAAAGCAATTCCCTACACCCACACCCTACTCCCTCTCTACAGCGATCGCCTGCGGTAACTCAAACTCCCCGTTGATACACAGCAGTACCAGAATTAAAGCTCACCAGGCGATCGCCAGCCCATCCGCACGCGGTTCTGAAGCTGCCACTAATACGCCGTTGCGTCGCAAAATCATCTGTCCTCGACCGAAAAATCCACCCCGTCGAATCAGATGCTGGCGATCGGATAATCCCGTGGCGATCGTCTCGGCCACAGTACGTTCCAGCAACACCCGATTGCCTTCCACAAACTGCCAACGGGGAGCATCCAATGCCGCCTGCGGATTCATGCCGTAATCCACCAGATTCACCACCACTTGCAAATGCCCCTGGGGTTGCATTGGCCCACCCATGACCCCAAACGGGCCGATCGGCTGACCATCCTGGGTCAAGAAACCGGGAATGATCGTATGAAAAGGCCGTTTTCCAGGTGCAACTTGATTGGGATGGCCAGGTTCCAGCTTGAAACCTAGACCGCGATTATGGAACGCAATTCCCGTTGCCGGGACTAATACACCACTGCCAAAGCCCATGTAGTTAGACTGAATTAACGACACCATCAAATCGCCATCGGCGGCTGCCAGGTAAACCGTTCCGCCTTTCGGTAAACCGGGATTGGCTAACGGAATCGCTGCGTCCTGAATCAGGCGATAGCGATCGCGAGCATAGTCCCGACTCAGAAGATGTTCCTGCTCCACCCTCATCCAGGCCGGATCACACACATAGGCATGGGCATCGGCAAATGCCAGTTTCATGGCTTCAATTTGCCAGTGATAACTCTCGACAGACTCCCGTGGATACTGGGATAACTCAATTTCCGATAGCAGGTTCAAGGCCATCAGGGCAGCAATTCCCTGCGTGTTGGGGGGAATTTCCCAGACCGTCACGCCCCGGTAGGTGGTGGAAATCGGAGCCACCCAATCTACCCGATGATCCGCCAGATCCGCCAAGCTCAGGAAACCTCCTGTCTGAGCGGCAAATTCAGCCATTTGATCGGCCAGACTACCCCTGTAAAACGCCTCTCCCTCACTTTCAGCGATCGCCCGCAAGGTGGCTGCATGAGCCGGACTGCGCCACACTTCTCCAGCAGCAGGTGCCCGTCCTTGGGGAAAAAAGACAGCTTGAAAAGCCTGAAACTCCGGTTGCTTTAAGGGCAGAAAGGTCGATTCCGCCTGCCGCCAGTGAACTGCAACTTCCGGCGACACGGGATACCCCTCTTCTGCATATCGAATTGCCGGTTCAAATAATTTCTCAAAAGGCAACTTGCCCCACCGCTGCCAGAGCGATCGCCAGCCTGAAACGGCTCCTGGTACAGTCACACTCCGCCAACCCAGAGCCGGAATTTGCTCGACATCACTGAATAGCTCTGGAGTGAATCGTGCCGGACTTCTCCCCGATGCATTCAAGCCATGCAGTTGCCCATCCCACACCAGCGCAAAGTTATCTCCGCCAATGCCA
>JBBIQC010000057.1:0-4454 GCA_037442585.1 Oscillatoriales cyanobacterium bin_317 | reverse complement strand
CCCGCCCACAACATTTCCATCCCAGCCAGCGTCGCTAATGGTTGACCAGTCGCCACAGCCCCCCGCTGCCCCATCACCACACGACGACCAGAGGGATAAGGATAATGCGTTAGATCGGACAGAATCATGGCAACAAGCACCAACAAAAGTGCCCCCAGTTTACAGATACCTGTTGATTGGGAGTAAGTGTAACGATTCCCTGCGCTGCCAGATCGTCTCGATGGCATTTCCGCCGAGATTGAGCAGGTGTCTGGAGATGGAGGATATGACACGTTTGACTGTGCCATTGACGACTAAAAGTGAAGACGAAAGGGCAACAAATTAAACAAGTGGTCATGGTTGAAAAAATTATTTCCCATTTTTGTATATCAAGTAAAATCGAACCTGAGGACTGCCCCATCCAGTCTTCCTCATGAACCAGTCTGGATATAGTTTCCAACTGGCAAGTTTTTCCCGACAAGGAGTTCTACGGATATGAATTGATCATCAATGTTTTTTGGCTAAATCGCGATCGTAAAAGATGCCAAATAGAACAATTGAACTACAATAAAAAAGTCGAATTATTTCTGTAATTTCCCATGCCTCCCCAACCCCACGACGACCTCTACCGATATATTGAGAATTACAAAAAAGCTCACAGTAATTCTCCATCTTACGATGAAATGATGGAGGCAACCGGAAAATCTCGGGGGGCCGTACAAAACAGTCTCAACTATCTGGAAAAGCACGGGTATATTCGTCGTATTCCTGGCAAACGACGCAATATTGAAATTGTCAAATCAGAACACAGAGGAGTTCCCATCCGAGGTGAGATTGCCGCAGGCTATTTAAGTGATCCCTTTACCGATACGGTAGAGCATCTTCCCTTTGAAGCTCCCTGGTTAAGGTCGGGCGATTTTGCTCTGAGGGTATCGGGCGACAGTATGAAGAATGCCTATATTCCCGATGGTGCGTTTGTGATTATGCGAACCGTCCCGGATGGATATATGCCTCCCGATGGTGAAATTGCCGCTGTTTACGTTGCAGGCATTGGCATGACGCTCAAGCACTTTTATCGCGATGGTCACAAAGTAATCTTGAAGCCCTCCAATCCTAACTATCCCTCAATGCCTTTTGATCTGCGAGAACAAGAAGTGAAAGTTCAGGCCACCTGGCTGTGTACGCTGCATGGGAAAAATTGGTTAACAGCCTGACAAACAAGGCATGAGGCAAGTTCTTAGGAGATTTCCAAGAAAAAACATGCCCTTTACACCTCTCGTTCCAAGGCTCCGCCTTGGAATGCAGTTGTGGAAGCTCTGCTTCCTGGCTAGAGGCAGAGCCTCTAGATTAGCGTGACTCCGCAGAGCAAAGTCACGAGGGTAAATTCATTCCAAGAAATCTCCTTAGTTCTCAGTTTTAAGTTCTCAGTTTGGATCTCAACTTAAGCCAATCCTAGATCGCTATGACAAGATAGGGGCGAAAACGATCAAGGATTCCCATGTTTCTGTTTCTCTCCAAACTTCTCCCCATCTTTCTCTACCCCCTGGGATTGAGTTGTTTGCTGCTGCTATTAGCTTTTATTTTGCTGTGGCGGAAACCCCGGCTGGCTGCAATTCCCATTGTTCTGGCTTTGGTGCTATTACTGGTAAGTAGCAGTGCCTGGGCCAGTGACTGGCTGGTACGCTCCCTGGAATATCAGTATGTACCACAAGTAAATATTCCTAAAGCAGATGCGATCGTGGTGCTAGGAGGAGCAACCCGACCTGCGGTGCCCCCTCGTCCCTGGGTAGAAGTGGCGGAAGAGGGCGATCGAGTACTCTATGCTGCAAAACTGTTTCGAGAAGGAAAAGCACCCCGGATCATTCTCAGTGGTGGGCGAGTGAACTGGGCAGGAAACAACGATCTTCCTGAATCGGCAGACATGGCAGAACTGATTAAAACCATGGGGGTTCCCGAAACGGCACTCATCCAGGAATCGACTTCTCGCAATACGCGGGAAAATGCCGTCAACAGCAAAAAAATTATGGATGACCAGGGCATTCGCTCGATTCTGCTGGTTACATCGGCCCTGCATATGCCCCGCTCATTGCGAATTTTCCAGAAGTTGGGAATTCAGGCGTTTCCGGCTACCACGGACTTTTTAAGCAGCGATCGGGAAACTAAAGAATTGCAAAACACAGCCCAGGACATTACTTTGAACTCGCTGCCAGATGCCGAACGATTGCGAAACACAACCCGCGCTTTGAAGGAATACGTGGGTATTGGCATTTACTGGTTACGGGGCTGGCTGTAATCCCAATCTTCAGGCGAACCGATAAGATAGCAGGTGGGAGACTGGCCATCTGATTCCCAGCCCACCTGTGCTATGACCCTTAATTCGCCCCTTGCTGCTGAGGCTGTTTCTGCTTCCCTGCACCGACCAGAGCTACTGGCTCCTGCGGGAAATTGGGAGTGTGCCAGAGCGGCTGTCGAAAATGGAGCCGATGCCATCTATTTTGGCCTAGAGCGGTTCAACGCTCGAATGCGGGCAGAAAATTTTACAGAAGCTGATCTACCCGACTTGATGGCCTTTTTGCATCGGCGGGGGGTAAAGGGATACATTACCCTGAACACCCTGGTCTTCCCTCAAGAACTGGCCGAGGCTGAGCAATATCTCCGTACCATGATTATGGCTGGAGTGGATGCCGTGATTGTCCAGGATGTAGGAATTTGTCGTCTGATTCGCCATCTCTCGCCCGATTTTCCCATCCATGCTTCCACCCAGATGACAGTCACCAGTGCGGCTGGCGTTCAGTTTGTCAAGTCTCTAGGCTGTCAACTGGTCGTTCTAGCGCGAGAATGCTCGCTCAAAGAAATTACCAAAATTCAACAACAGCTTGAGTCGCAGGAAATTTCTTTACCTCTGGAGGTCTTTGTTCACGGTGCGCTGTGTGTGGCGTATTCCGGTCAATGCCTGACCAGTGAAGCCCTGGGGGGACGCTCGGCCAATCGGGGGGAATGTGCTCAAGCCTGCCGGATGCCCTACGACCTGTTTGCGGATGGAAAACCTGTGAATCTGGGCGATCGCAAGTATCTCCTCAGCCCTCAAGATCTCTCTGGCCTGGAAGTTTTGCCCGACTTAATCAAAACCAGGGTGGCTAGTTTAAAGATCGAGGGTCGGCTGAAAACTCCAGAATACGTTGCCAACGTGACTCGTGTGTATCGGCAGGCATTAGATCAGGTGATGGAGGCAGAAAAGCATCCGTCACTGGTCATGCATCATTGGTCATCAGAACAGGACAAAGGACAAAGGACAAAGGACAAAGCAGAATCCAAACTCCAAACTCCAAACTCCAAAATCGCCACGAGTCAATACCAACTCGAAATGGCCTTCTCCCGTGGTCTGTATAGTGGTTGGTTTCGTGGCATTAACAATCAGGAACTGGTTCATGCCCGGTTTGGCAAAAAGCGAGGATTTTATCTGGGCGAAGTAATTCGCATCAAACATGCTGAAATTACCATCCGCCTGCCCGAACCGGAAACACTGTCAATTCAAAATTCAAAATTCAAAATTCAAAATTTCCCGATTAAACCCGGTGATGGGGTGGTTTTCGATAGCGGTCATCCTGAAGCCGAGGAAGAAGGTGGGCGAGTCTATTCCGTTGAACGGCGGGGGAACACAGCGATCCTCACCTTTGGGCGAGGAAGTTTGAACCTGCGGCGCATTCAGGTTGGCGATCGCATCTGGAAAACCAGCGATCCGGAATTGGATCGGCAGTTACGGCAAACCTTTGCCGGAGAGGCTCCCAAGTTTCAGCGTCCGATTCAGATTGCAATTCATGGAACGGTGGGAGAACCCCTGATCGCAATCGCACGGGATGAACTGGGTCATGTGGTTCAAGTGGAATCCAAGCTGCCGCTGGTCGCCGCGCACAACCAACCATTAACGACAGAGCGGTTAACGGAACAATTCAGTCGTCTGGGAAACACACCTTTCCGGTTGGATCACCTGACAAATCATGTCTCTGATACTGTCCTGCTGCCGGTCAGTGAATTGAACCGTTTACGCCGCGATCTGGTGAGTCAATTAGAAGCGCTCCGTTCTCAGCCGAAACGCTGGCAGTTGCGATCGCACGCCACCTACACCGACTTGCTGCCTACCAGAGAAAGATCTGCAACGATCCAGACCCAATCTCTGCAACCCCCACAATTGATCGTCCTCGTCCGCAACCTGCAGCAACTGCAAGCCGCCCTACAAACCAACGTCACCACCCTCTACTGCGAATTTGAAGACCCCCGCGCCTACAAAACTGCCGTCCAAATCGTTCGCACCCATCATAAGGAAACTCACACCCCATGCCCAATCCCTGATCCCCGATCCCCGATCCCCGACCGCCAATCCCCGCTCCTCTTCGTCGCCCCTCCCAGAATCACCAAGCCGAATGAGCAGTGGATCTTGCAACAGGTTCTGGATAGCCAAGCAGATGGGTATTTAG
>JBBIQC010000056.1:0-13379 GCA_037442585.1 Oscillatoriales cyanobacterium bin_317 | reverse complement strand
CCCGGAGAACCTGCGACCAGTCGCAGTTGACCTTTTTCTGTGACGATCGTGGGGGTCATGCTGGACAGAGGCGTTTTACCGGGGGCGATCGCATTGGCATCTCCACCCACTAAGCCAAAGGCATTGGGCACATCCGGAGCCGCTGCAAAATCATCCATTTCGTTATTCAACACAATTCCCGTTCCAGGCGTGACAATTCCCGCCCCAAAGGAGAGATTTACGGTAAAGGTGAGGCTAACGGCATTCCCCAACTTGTCCACCACACTCAGATGACTGGTATCGCCCGATTCCTTGGAGTGATTCAGTCGTTGTATTAAAGCCGGATCCGCCGCCTGAACCTGACTGGAAGGACGGGCCTGCTGCAGATCAATTTCCTGGCGGCGTTGCTGTCCATAGGCGGGACTGATCAGAGCAGCCACTGGAACCTTGACGAAGTCTGGATCTCCCAGGTATCTGGCCCGATCGGCGTAGGCAATTCGCATCGTTTCAATTAGCAGATGTAAAGCATCGGGACTGTGCCAACCCCAACCCTTTAAATCCGTATCCCCCATCATGTTCAGCATTTGTAATAGATGCACACCCCCTGAAGAGGGAGGCGGCATGGAACACACGCGGGCCATGCGAAACATACCGCACACAGGTTCCCGCCAGATGGGACGGTATCGTTGCAAGTCCTGCAAAGTGATTAAGCCACCATTGGTCTGCATATCCTGTGCGATCGCCTGAGCAATCCATCCCTGATAAAAACTTTGTGGATTCTGAGCGATCGCTCGCAAGGTTTTGGCTAAATCCTGCTGGATCAACATTTCCCCAATCTGCAAAGGGTTGCCATTCCGAGTAAAAATCCGCCGAGCCGCTGGATTTTGTTGCAGCGTCTGTTGACGGGCGATCGCGGCAGCCATCCGGGGACTGACGACAAAACCCCGATCGGCCAGCGCGATCGCAGGTTGCACCACCGTTTTCCAGGGCAACTTCCCGTACTGACGATGCACTTCATACAATCCGGCCACCGTACCCGGTACTCCCACAGCCAGATACCCATCCGTACTCAAATTGGGCCGTACCCTGCCCTGCGCATCCAGATACATATTCCGGGTGGCGGCCAGGGGTGCCCGTTCGCGAAAATCCAGTGCTCGGATGGTTCCCGTCTGGCCCGATCGCAACAGTAGAAATCCCCCTCCCCCAATTCCCGCCGAGTAAGGCTCGGTCACTGAAATGGCAAAGGTGGTGGCCACAGCAGCATCCACAGCATTGCCCCCTGCTTTAAGCATTTGTAGGCCAGTCGCACTGGCCAGCGGGTGAGCCGACACCACCATTCCCCGTTTGCCCTGGTTTAGAGCAGGTGAGTCTTGGGCTGGTGAAGCAAAGGGTAAAAGGACGGTTGAGCAAACCAGTGTAACGGAGAAGCAACATAGCCGGACGAGGAATTTCATTTGCCGATCGCGCATGTCAAAAATCAGGACAATCCTCTTCACCCTACACCTGAAAGGAATTAGGGAATCAGAAAGTCTAGATGCTCCCAGGGAGTTGGCTTAAGTCTTTTGCGTGTCCCTGGAGTTACGGGTTCGTACTGCGTGATCACCTGTGATAGGGTAGTCGCGGCATAACAATTCAAATGCAGCGACAGGAGTTTGGTTGAATAATGGCGCAAGGCGTGGAGCATGAGGCGCAAGGTAAGACAATCGCAGGATCCAGACCCTTACTTTGGATGGTGGTTGTCAGCACAGTAATTTTGTTTGTGTGCAGCAGTGTACGTCATCTGCTGTTTCAGTCGAATGCCTGGGATCTGGGAATTTTTGATCAACCTCTATATCTCCTTAGTCAAGGGTTGCCACCGATTTCAACGATCGTCAATGTGCATATTTTGGGCGACCATGCAGCCTGGATTTTCTATCCCCTGTCGTTGCTGTATCGGATCTACCCCAGTGTGTACTGGTTATTTGCCGTGCAGGCGATCGCGCTCTCAGTCGGAGCCATCCCCACCTGGCATCTGGCACGACAGGCAGGATTGAAGGAAGGGGTAGCGAATGCGATCGCGGCAGCTTACCTGCTCTACCCCCTGATTTTCAACCTGAACCTGTTTGATTTTCATCCCGAAGTGATCGCCCTGCCCCTGGTATTGACCGCAATTTGGGCCGCACGAGCTGATCAAATTGGTTGGTTTACGCTCTGTATCTGGATTGCTCTGGGATGTCGAGATGCCTTATCGCTCACGATTGCCGCAATGGGCCTGTGGTTGTGGGTATTTGAAAAGCGGCGGGTGTGTGGCGCGATCGCCTTCTGGTCTGGTCTGGTCTGGTTCATTATCGCCACTCGAATTATCCTGCCCCACTTCCAACCTGCTGGAATTCTGGGACTGTCCTACTATGCCGAATTTGGCCGATCGATTCCCGAAATTATCACCAATCTGATCCTGCGACCTGATCTGGTACTCAAGCGATTGCTGACTCTGGCGAATCTGGAATACTTGCTGCTGTTGTTCGCGCCCCTGGGTTGGGGATTGTCTCTGGCCCACCTCTCACCTCTGGTAGCCGCCTTTCCGCAATTGGCCTTGAATCTGATTTCTGACAGTGCTGTTCAGAAGAATTTGATCCACCAATATTCCCTGCCGATTCTGCCATTTCTCCTCGTGATGGTGATCGCCTCCCTGGCCGACCAACGCTCCTGGATTCACAACCCCCGATCCATTCTGCTGTGGGCCTTAGCGGGATTTGTAGCTCTGGCTCAGGTGCCTCTGTTTGGCAGTCGTTATCTCAGTACGCTGGATACCTGGTCAGCCAGTCGTACTGCGATCGCCCAAATCACCACTTCAGATCCAGTTCTGGCTCCTGCCGCTCTGGTGCCCCATCTTTCTCATCGATCCCTGATTCACGCGATCGGTGCTTCCGCAACCCTACCTCTTAACAATTACACCTATCTCCTATTGAATGCCCGTCATCCCGGTAAAATCAGTAACTCTGAAGTGGTCAACCAGTTAATCCAGCAAGCCAGTCGTGATCCTGATTTTCAACTTCGCTACCATCAGGACGATGTGTATTTGTTCAATCGACACAGCCAGTCCTAGAACTCGGAGTTCTTGCGCCTACCGCTTCTCAAATTGATACAGATAAAAATTCTCTACCTTGACAATGCCCCGATCGAAGCGGGCCAGTTCTTGCAAATTCCAACCGGGTAGTGCAGGTAGCGGTTCCTGGAGGGGAAAATTTAAGACAAATACAGCTTTCTCAACACCGGGTTGACGTGCTACCCGCTCTAAATACTGTTGGGGAGGCAGCCGTTGTGAAGAGTTATCAGAGCTAATGTAAGTACCCATGCGATCGCGCTCTGGATAGAAAATGGGCTGATCCAGATGTCCCGATACGGATTGGGTAAATACATCAATGCCACCTGCAATCAAGGAGCGATCAAGTTGCTGACGACGCAGGTATTGAGCTACTGGTTTGGCTTCGGAAAAGGGATGGAATAAATCCATGGTGTAGGCATACGCTCCTGCAACGACCTGCACCACCAGAACTACTGTGACAAATTGGGTGCAATGGCGATCAAAGAACCTTAAAACGGGATAACGGGAGGGACGATCTGAGCCGGAAGGGGGAATTTCATCGCTTAACCAGAGGCAGGCGATAAACAGAATGAAAATATGGCCGAGATGCCGCATTAATCCTGTCCACAGGCTATGAAACAGCAAGATTTCAGTGAGGTTGAACAGGTAGAGAAACAGAATCAGCGGACGACGATAAAACAGAGCAATCGAAAATCCCAGAGGAATCCAACTCAGGGCCGCCGCAAAGCCATCGTCAATAATGTTGCTATTCCAGAAGCGCAAGGTCAGTCCTGGCATGGGAAAGTACGCCCGCCACAGGTTTGCGATCGCCGACACGACCTGATTCAGCTTCACTCCCTGACTCAGCACTGACAGAGAACCAGCCTGAGCCGGAGGCGGAATATTTTGCACCCCAGAGAGCAGCAGTCCCACGGCCACAATCAGCAGACTGCCAGCTATATCCCATTTACGATTGGGGGTTGGCTTCCCTGACGGGATTGCCAGAAGATATTCCAGAACCAGCATCGTAATCAGGGCGATCGCAGTCATGCGACTGTAAAAGTTGATATTCGCCAACACTGCTAACAGAATTGCCAGCGGGAGGTAACGGCGTTTGCGCGTAGGAAATAGCACGCAGCACAGAAAGATCAGCAACACACCCAAGCCATAGTTGCGGCTGATTAAAGAGTACTCAAATAGCAAAAAATACCCAAAGACCAGTAATGTTTTTTGTACACGGGTAAAGGGTGAATACTGAACCAGCAGGAACACAGCCCCGGTCGCGATCAGAATATGCAGCAGTTGCATGGCCAGAGGCTCACGAGTCAGACGACTGAGGCCGAATAGCAAGATTCCCCATAACCAGGGATGCATATATTCAAATCGCAACGTCTGAATCAAATTACCCACTGTGGCATTATCGCGGGCAATCATCCAGAACATTAACTCATCACTCCACATCTCATGGTTGAGAATACCAATGAGACTGAGGAGGAAAAATACTAAGGTGATGAGGAGGGGGTAGGACACGGGGAGATTGGGGATCAGGGCACGGGGATCAGGGATTGGGGATCAGGGATCGGAAGTTCCCGTAGGGGGCTGTTAGTGTCAGCGTAACGCACGGAGCAAATTGGAAATAACCTCTAGGGGGAGCCACAAATCGTAGGGTAGGCACTGTCTCCAAAACCTTACTTTGTAGAGCTTTACGAAATCAAGGACAGTGCCCACCTTACTGGGAATTGCTGTAAAAGCGAGAATTGACAATTTCTTTGAGGACCGTTTCGGGCGATCGCGGGTGCCATCCCAGTTGTTGTCTGGCTTTGGTGGCATCGACGCGGACGCAGCGATCGTACACATAATGCACTCGTTCTCGACTGAGGGGAGGTTGCCAGGAGAAGAGCCGTCCGATGGGATCTAAGAGGTTTCCTACCAAACGAACAAGGGCTTCTGGGGCTTCTGCGGGAACTGGAATGCCTGTTTCCTGGCTGAGAATCTCGAACATTTCGCGGGTGGTTAAATCTCCGGCAGAAATGATGTAATACTCACCGGGTTGGGCTTTTTCTACGGCTAACAGCATGGCCAGCGCCAGGTCATCCACATGCACAATTCCGGTGACTCGCTGACCTCCGGCCCACAGTTTCAATTTGCCCTGCAGGAAAGACTTGAGGACGGGGCCAAAGTGGGGATCATCGGTTCCAAAAATCCCAGAAGGTAGTACGCTCACAGTATGAAAGCCTTCCCGTGCCGCCCGATCCACCAGTTGCTGGGCTTCGTACTTGGTGCGATCGTAAGCGGAAGAAAAGCCCTGCTGTTGCCGCTGGAAGGTTTCATCAACTGCCTTCCCTGCCGTGTCACCAAAGATGCCAATGGTGCTGCAATAAATCAGTTTCTTCACTCCGGACTGGCGGGCAGTGTCGATCACAGCACGGGTTCCTGCCACATTCACCCGCTCCATTTCCGGCTCCTTGACAAGGCCCAACTCAACATAAGCCGCCGTGTGGAATACCACCTCCACGTCCTGCATGGCTGTCTGTAGGGCGTTCCGATCGGTAATATCTCCTTCCACCAACTGCACCGGGAGTCCCGCTAGGCGAGAGCGATCGCTCGCTCGCCGCACCAACCCTATCACCTCGTCCCCCCGCTGACTCAACAGCTTTACCAGGTGGGATCCGGTAAATCCATTCGCCCCTGTAACCAGAGTTTTCATCCAGATTTCCTTTCTGTTAGAACCCTTGGCATTTTAGATCGGGATCAGAGATCGGAGATCAGGGATTAGGAATCAGGGAGATGGGGAAGATGGAGAAGGTGGGGAGGGAATTCAAAGCCAGGATTTCTGGTAGATTTGTAGTCTTCTCAGATGAAAACGGCTGTAACTCTTAACTCTATAACTCTTAACTCTTAATTCCCATTTCCGCTGCCTAATTCTTGAGAGCGCCTATAGGCTGCCCGCACGGCTTCTATCAGGGCAGAACGGAGTCCAGCGTGTTCCAGATGAGCGATGCCAGCGATAGTGGTGCCGCCAGGACTGGTAACGCGATCCTTTAATTCAGCGGGATGCAGGCCCGTTTCTTGTAACAGTTGGGCGGTTCCTTTCACAGTTTGCAGAGCCAGTTTCGCCGCGATCGCCCGTGGTAAACCTGCTGCTACTCCGCCATCCGTGAGGGCTTCTACCACCAGGGCAATGTAGCCAGGGCCAGATCCTGATAACCCTGTCACTGCATCCATCGCCGATTCGGGAACTTGTACCACTTCTCCGACTGCCGCAAAGATGCGTTGCGCCTGCTCGATTTGCTCTGGTTGCACCTGTTTGCCAGGAGCGATCGCCGTCATGCCAGCACCAACAGTCGCCGGCGTGTTGGGCATCGCACGCATCACAGCCTTACCGGGAAACGCAGCTTCCAGTTTCGCCAAAGGGGTGCCCGCCAGGATGGATAAGACCAGGGACGGGGCAGGGGTCGAGGGCGCGATCGCCAGTTCCTGAGCTACAGTCTCAAACACTTGTGGTTTGATCGCCAGGAGTAAAACCTGTGCCGTAGCCGCTGCCGAATTGTCATCAGTCACCTGAACCCCATATTGGTTCATTAAAAAGCTACGCCGTTCTGGCAACGGCTCACTCACCATCACATCCTGAGCTTGATAAAGCCCCTGAGCAATCAGGCGGGAGATGAGCGCTTCCCCCATCATCCCGCCACCGATCATGCCAAATTGAATTGTCAATTCAACAACTATCTCCAACAACAGCAAGGAGTTGAAAGTTGAGAGTTAAGAGTTGAAAGGCAACGATGGTTTATCGTCTAACTCTTAGCTGTAATGATGCGAGAGGTTACGCCCATTTGACTCGGTGCGTTACGCTGGCGCTAACAACACCCTATGAGTCCTTAATTCTTAACTCTTAACTGTCCACTCTTAACTTATTGTGCCATCCGTATGGCTTCAGTTCCCCAGGCAGAGGTTTGAGTACTGGTGCGCGGAACCCGGACAGCGGGCTGAGGCATGGGAACTTCGTGAATCACATTATTTTGAGTGCTGACTTGAACACAGCTAGGAGTGAACAGGAAGATGCTTTCGCCAATCCGTTCTTGATGCCCGTCGATCGCATACGTACCACCCGCCACAAAGTCCACAGCGCGTTGGGCCTGATCAGGATCCATGATCATCAAATTCAGCACCACAGACTTCCGTTCGCGCAGAGCCTGAATCACTTGGGGCATCTCCTCAAAAGAACGCGGTTCCATGACCACGACTTCGGAGATTCCATTCGCGGCTCCAGGCATACCAATTACATTGTTTAAGCTGTTTGCAGTCATTGTTGGTGCTCCCATAGGTGTTTCAGCGATAAGGGGTGAACGATCGCGCATCCGAGTACGACGACTCCGGGCATCCTCAGCAGGCATTGGTTGAGGTTGTTCTTGTTGATAGAGGTTTTGATAATCGTCTCCATCCATTTCGTCGTATTCGTACTCGTAATCCATTGGCTCGTTGAAACCAACAAAGTCCCGTAGTTTGTTGAAAATATTACTCACTGTTTGCGCTCCATCACGATCAGTGTTTTGACAATCAATGCTGCCAGTGACTAGAAATGCACGCTGAAACTCGACAGGATATAGTCGAATTCAAATCAGACCGTTCTTTCCAACTCTTCCGCCAATCAAAACTTTCAGAAAAGTCACTGGGCAGAGAGGTAGGTCAGTTGTTTGGTTGACTTCTACCTGTTTCGCTGAATTGAGAGATTAGTATACAGCTAGTTCCTGGAAGTGGATCCTTTATTAAGCTTTTTCTTTTTTTATTTCAAAGCTTGAGGATCTCCAATTAATAAAGCACGATTTTCCGGCAAAATCCAGTCATTCTCGAACAAGGTCTTAATATAGCTTAAAGAAGTACTGTTAATAACAAGGAGAGTTTATTTTTTTTCAAGGTTCCATTTGCTAAAACTTGGGTTATTATTTGAAGCTGTGCCAAGAATACCGCCTCTCACAGGGGTTCTACAAGTCTTCTTGAAAACCCAAAGAAGACATTAAGAAGAGAGGTTTAAAAATAAGAAGAAAACATTAAAAAAGTGGTTATAAAGGACGATCGCCAAACAAACTTCTTCCCACTCGAATCATCGTTGCGCCTGCCTGCACAGCCAGTTGATAGTCTCCCGACATGCCCATTGAGAGCTCGTGCATTTGAATGTGATTCCAATGTCGGTTTTGAATTGTAGCCGCTAATTGCGCGGTTTGTTTAAATAAATTCAGTAATTCGTCAGCGGTTAAACCCAGAGGTGCGATCGTCATCAGCCCCCGAATGTTGAGAGACTGACACTGATTCAGTTCCGGGAGATCCGCGATCAGTTCTTCTGCTGACCAACCATATTTCGTTGGATCTGGCAATAGCTTGACCTGCAAACAAACATTGGGCTTTTGCGCTAAGGAAGCTGCCAACCGATCCAACCGTTGGGCCAACTTCAGGCTGTCTACCGAGTGAATCCATTGAAACAGTTGCAAAGCTTTTTGGGCTTTATTGGCTTGCAAATGACCAATTAAATGCCAGGTTACATCTTTTAAGTCAGCAAGTTCTGCTTGCTTGGCTTCCGCTTCCTGAACCCGACTCTCGCCGAAATCCCGTACTCCCGCTGCATAAGCTTCTCGCATCGCCGCTGGGGGCACTTGCTTGGTAACGGCAATCAGTTTGACGGAGGCGGGTAAGGTTTGACGGAAAGCGGCAATTCGTTCGGCAATGCGATCGCACGAGGGGGCATCTGTCATTGAAAGGTCTGTTTGTAGATCGTTAAAAGCTGGTCGTAGTCCTGGGGAGGCCCTAAACGACGCAGTAACCGTACCCGATTCTCCACCATAATGCGAGCATCGGCACGGGAAACTGGCTCAAATTCTAAGCCATTCTCGCCGGTCGTCACGACAAAAAACAATCGTTGAGCGTAGAGAGTTGTAAATAACTCGCGGTTTGCATCAACCAGACAGATCCTGAAGAGCAAGCCAAAGTTCGGATGGTTTAGATAATTTTCGTCGCTCATTCAGTCCTGTTCGGGATAGCAACTGAGTACTACATAAGTTTTACTGTCTAATGGACATCGAATAACACGTTTCTCCATGAATTTCAGCCATCTAGCAGACATTAATCAGTAACCCGGTGCTTACTTTCCCATATTTCGCTTCATTTGTTCCAGTTCTTCCTCCGCTTCCCAGCGCTTAAACTGCTGCTCTAAGGGATCAGCAGCACTCCCCCGCACATAGTTAGAAGTTTGTCCCCAGCCAATGCTGTCCCATTGTTGTTGACGCTGTTTGGCCTGCGCCGAAGCCCGAGCCGCCTGCGCCTGCGCCACTTGAGTTTGCACTTCCTGCCGTCGCTGCTGAATTTTTTGCTGCAGTTCCTGGGTTTGCCGAATCCGTTCCTTCAGCATTTCCATCTGGCCCCATTTCTGGTTGCCCTGCCGCAAGAGTGCCGCTTCCCGTTCTTCCGCAGGCCCAGCCAGATCCAGCCGACCTTTGGCCTTTGCCTTCTCAATTCGCGTATGCCACACCTGAATCTCTTGAGCAATGGCCAGAATCTCATCCTGGAGTTGCCGTTCCTTGAGCTTCAGATCTGTCATCAACTTGAGAGTTTCCTCCTCTTGTTCTCGCAGTTTCTCCTCCAGAGCCATCAGTTCCAGATCCGGGTGATCCCGCAGGAACTCCTCCAACCGAGATTCTAGAAAGCGACTGAAATCGTCAAATAAACCCATAGGAAGCCCCCAGAAAAAGTTTTAAACCTTTTCCAAGTCCAGAACCGTAGTTTTTCCTATAGGAAGACTTCAGTTCTCTAGCTGGACTTGGTTTAAGTTCTAAGTGATGAGTATTAAGTTGTCACTCCTTCATTCATAACTCAAAACTTAAAACTCAAAACTCTATCTAGAAGCTGTGTCCAACAAACAACGATCGCACCTCTCCATTGCGGCGGATTAAAGCCTGATCTTTGCTAACCTCTACCAGCGTCCACCCAGAGGAACCAATACTTTCGCCAATCTCGTAGCGCTGGGTAACCCCGTTCACTTCAAATAAAGCCGCAGAACGATTCCCCTGATCCAGAACTCCTACCAACTTGCGGGAAACGGTCGCCACGGCAGGACTGGGAAGTTGATTCGGTTTAACAGAGGGTAGAACACCCGGTTTAGTGCCAAAGGGGAGGGTAAATGCAGTGTTGGGGGCTGAGTTTGGGCGGACACTTCCCGGTGGCAGGGTCGTTTTTCTCGGTGCTCCAGGAAGGGGAGCGATCGCGGTTCCAGGAGGCGTAAAATTCGAGGGAAACTCGTACACCGGAACATAAATTCGACTCAAACCAGTCGCGGCTTGGGAAGTACCTGCGGTGCCTGCAGGTGGAATCGTGGTGGCTGGAATGGTAACTGTGGGCATTTTTCCAGTGGTGCTGGCTGGAGCTTGAGCCGTGGTGCTGGCTTGCTGCTGATCAATGTTCTGCAAGGACTTTTGCACATAATCTGCAAATCGGCTGGCATCTTGGGAATTCGGTGATGCAGTCGTGGTCGCCGGAGCCACAGCAACCGGAGTGGCCGATCGGTGACGATCCTGATAAAACAGCCAGAGCGCCAGGGTAACAATGACTGATATACAGCCGATGCCTAACAACAGGCGATCGTAGGAACCAACCGAGAACCGCGATCGTTCCTGAGGGGCTGGTTGGGCGATCGCCTCAGTTGCTGCCACTGCTGATTCTGTGATTTCCGATAACTCTCCCGGTTCTGTGGCTGGCTCCACCGGGGGCAAGGCAGATTCAGGAAAAGGAACCAGGGAGGAAGAGGAGAGAGATTCAGAATTCGTTAGATCTAAATCAGTTGCATCTATTGGATCTAGTTGATCAGGTTGACTAATGGAAGGGGCCGCAGCAGCCACTGAAGCAGGCGCAAAAACAGGCTCAGGTGGCCTGGGAGTTAGTGTGCCGCGCTCCACGCCCAAAAGCTGATCCAGATCCTGGAACAGGTCATCCATTAAGCGACTGGCATCAGAGTCGGCTGCAAAGGAGCCAGACTCTAGCATGGCGTGTTCATCGACAAAGGCTCCCTGCACTGGGGAGGGTGAGTCATCCTTTGACCAGGAGTTAAGGACGGGTTCTGTGCTGGCATTCTGAAACATAGGTGGCATGACGGGAAATAGGAATGCTCGACAGCAGTATAAGAGATGAAATCGATTTGGAATCACTTTGCTGACAGAATGATTCAATCTACCAGAAGGAAGCCAAATTGCCCGATATTGTTTTTATCTGTTACAAAAGACCTCTCCCGCCCAACCTCCCTCTCCGACGCAGAAAGGGAGGAGCAGCTAAAGAATCACGATTTCAAGCCCCTCGCCTTGTAGGAGAGGGGTTAGGGAGAGGTCAGACAAGGGAATGACAACGACGGGAGAAGAGAGGGACTAGAATTAATAAGGACGATTTAAGAACGGCAGATTGAATCTAACGTCTATTTCTGCCAACCTACTGAGTTGTCCGTAAATTTCTGGTTCAATTTTTCCCTATGCCTCTACCTGTTGTTGCTGTAATTGGTCGCCCGAATGTGGGCAAGTCCACCGTTGTCAATCGACTGGCAGGGGTACAGGATGCCATTGTTTATGACGAACCGGGAGTGACCCGCGATCGCACCTATAAGCCTGCCTTCTGGCAAGACCGGGAATTTTTAGTGGTCGATACGGGCGGATTGGTGTTTGATGACGACACGGAATTTCTGCCCCTGATCCGCGAACAGGCGATGGCGGCTTTGGCTGAGGCCAGTGTCGCGATCTTGGTGGTGGATGGTAAAACCGGACTGACGGGAGGAGATGAAGAAATTGCCAGTTGGTTACGGCAGCAACCTGTCCCGGTGCTGGTGGCCGTGAATAAATGTGAATCGGTAGAGCAAGGGTTAACTCAGGCTGTTGAGTTCTGGGAATTGGGACTGGGCGAACCCTATCCCATTTCCGGCATTCATGGGAACGGCACGGGCGAGTTGCTCGATCGCTTGATTACCTACCTGCCTCCTGCTGCCGAAGTTGAGGAAACGCCTGAAATTAAAGTCGCGATCGCAGGCCGCCCCAATGTTGGTAAATCCAGTTTGCTGAATGCCTTTGTCGGAGAAAAGCGAGCGATCGTCAGTCCGATTTCCGGCACTACCCGTGATGCGATCGATATGGTCGTGGAGCGAGATGGCAAAACCTATCGTTTAGTTGATACCGCTGGCATTCGCAAGAAAAAGAATGTGGAATACGGGCCAGAGTTCTTTGGAATTAACCGTGCCTTTAAAGCGATCGCCCGTGCCGATGTCGTTCTGTTCGTGATCGATGCCCTGGATGGAGTCACAGAACAGGATCAAAAACTGGCAGGACGGATCGCTGAGGAAGGACGAGCCTGTGTGCTGGTGGTAAATAAGTGGGATGCGGTGGAGAAAGATTCCCACACCATTTATGACTACCAGAAAGAAATTCAGAGTCGGCTGCACTTTATTGAATGGGCCGAAATGATTTTTGTCAGCGCCCAGACGGGGCAACGGGTCGATAAAATTCTCGATCTGGTGAACGCTGCTGCTGAACAACATCGCCGTCGCGTGACCACCGCCGTCATTAACGAAGTCCTGGAAGAAGCCGTCGGCTGGCATACCCCACCCACCACCCGCGGCGGTCGTCAGGGGAAAATTTACTATGGCACTCAGGTCAGTACGCAACCGCCCTCGATCGCCCTTTTTGTCAACGATCCCGATCTATTTAACGACGGCTATCGTCGCTACATCGAACGGCAATTCCGCAAGTCCCTCGGTTTTGCAGGCACCCCCTTGCGGTTATTCTGGCGTGGCAAAAAAGTCCGCGATATGGAACGTAGCGTCAACCGGGCAACCCGCGTGTAAAGTGAGTTAAGAGTTGAGAGTGAAAAGTTGAAAATGCTTAACTCTTAACTCTTAACTCTTAACTCTTAACTATTCAATGGATCTGCTGCGATCGCTCCCGTTGGGGCTTTATCTTGAACAACCTGTTACCTGGCTCCATCGGTTGGATCCACGGGTGAAGTTGGCCTGGTTGATGACGTTTCTGGCCGCGCCGTTGCTGGCCAATCCCTTCTGGCGGATTCTGCTGGTGGTGTTCCTGATTCTGCTCACCCTCTCGGCACGAATTCCCTTAAGGGTGTGGCGGCAGCAGATGGGCTGGCTGCTCTTTCTCTGTTGTTTGATGTTTGCCCTTACGGCCATCTTGCCGGATGGTCTGAATGCGAAACATCAACCCCGCTTACCTGCCGATGAACTGGCGTTTGCCCAACAGCCTGCGAAGTTACCACCGGCTCCGACTCCCAATCCCTGGTACAATCCATTCGGCTGGGGACAACC
>JBBIQC010000055.1:12494-13405 GCA_037442585.1 Oscillatoriales cyanobacterium bin_317 | reverse complement strand
GTGAGCCTGTTTTTGCGAGTCAATACAGTACACCAGATCTCCACCTGGGGTAAACAAGGCAATACCCTTAAACCCCTGAAGCGATGATGTTACAGCCTGGATTATGCCGCTCTCCATTGACCCCGATCGCTCTCCTAGCAACGTCCTCTTAACATTTGCGCCATTTCGTTCGGTTTCGGTGACATTTCCAGAGCGGTTTCCTCCGTAATGCGTCCGGCTTCATAGAGTTTATAGAGGGATTGATTCATCGTACACATACCGTCAAAGGTACAGCGCGGAATCAATTGCTCCACTTCATCCAGATCACCCCGCCGGATATAATCGCGAATGGCATCTGTGTTAATCATAATGTCGTGGAAGGCAGCTCGCTTACCATCCGTCGTGCGGCATAAGCCTTGAGCAATTACACTCACCAGAGATTCAGCTAAGGACACCCGTATGGGTTCCTGCTGATCAGGTTCATACAGTTGCAGAATCCGCTCAATCGTTTTAACGGCACTGTTCGTGTGCAGCGTTCCCATAACTAAGTGACCGGTTTGGGCGGCTTTCAGGGCCGTATTGACCGTTTCTTTATCCCGCATTTCACCCACCAGAATCACATCGGGGTCTTCCCGGAGAGCCGCTTTCAACGCATTGTCGAATTTGCGGGTGTGAATGCCGACTTCCCGGTGTTTGATCAACGCCTTTTTACTACGGTGGACGAACTCAATGGGATCCTCAATGGTAATGATGTGTTTGGGCATCTCCTTATTCATATAGTCGATCATGGCGGCCAGGGTCGTGGATTTACCAGAACCTGTTGGGCCAGTGATCAGGATTAACCCTTTGTGATAGTGACAGATATCTTTGAAAACGGGTGGCAGATTCAGTTGCTCGATCGTCAGAATCTTGAGGGGAATCAGCCGCAGAAC
>JBBIQC010000055.1:9897-12484 GCA_037442585.1 Oscillatoriales cyanobacterium bin_317 | reverse complement strand
ATGGCTGGGCCATACAACGAGTCGAAAATGTTAATCCGAACACGGGCAAAGTCGTACTGAGTAGCACCATCATAATCCAGTGTCTCTTCAAAGCGGCGAATTTCTTCATCGCTTAAAATTTCCCGCAGCCAGCCAAAGAAGGTCGGGCGATCGGTTTCGGGCCAATCCGTTGGTTCGATTTCACCCCGGTTCCGGTAGCGAGGCACTTCGCCAACTCCCAGATGGATATCTGAGTAGCCTTTTTCAAAAGCCACTCGCACCAACTCTGCCAGGGAGGGAGAACCATTTGTCGATGCCTGCTGGACAGGGGGTGGGGGTGGCGCAGGACGATGGCCAGGGGTGGAAGAGACTTGCGGGGAAGCTCCAGAGCAGGCCACCTGGGTGGAAGCTACTGAGGTTGGCACTCCTCTTTGAGAAACCATCGTTTGCCCTGTTGACTGGGAGGATACCATCGTAGGAGTTGTGGCGTTAGACGATATAGGAGTGGTCATTTGCTGAGTTGCAGCGACGGTGGCTCCATTATTAGCCGTAATGCGTGTGGGAGGCGGGGCTGGAGGAACACGAGGAGGTGGAGGAGGTGCAATGGGCTGGCGCTGTAACTCTGTCATAGGTTCGTTCTCTCAAGCGGCTTGGGTTTCTGTAAAACGTCTATTCAACATGGGGTAGATGGCACGATCGCAATGGAGGAAAATGTCCCGATATTTTATTCAGGAACTTTTAAAGATTAAATGCGGAATGTGCCGATGTTTTGATTGGAAATTTTTCGGTTAGCAGGGTAAATCCGTAGCAACTTGTCTTAGCCAGTTTGCCCAAATCTCAGTGTTCAGTATCAACTTACCGCGATTGCCCATTTAGTGGGCTTGAGTATTGTAAGTACAGGTCTAAATCGATACATTCAATTAGCTGTCATAGCTTTTTTACCCCCTGTTCATGATGAAGAAGCACTAATGGTGAGAACCAATACCGAAACTGGCCTTGTGAACACTGCCCTGTCCAATTCCCAACTTCGGATTCAGCAGCAATATCGTCAAATTCAACGGGAGTTGCTGGGAGGGGTACTTTCCTTGTTTGCCGTATTTCTGCTCGGTACAGGCTGGTATCACCTGGTAGAAGGTTGGCGCTGGGTAGAGGCCGCTTATATGTCGGTGATTACCCTGGCGACTGTTGGATTTCTGGGCGATCGTGGGCGGATTTTCACAATTATGCTGATCGTGCTGGGAGTGATGAGTATTGGGTACATCGTTAACCGATTTACAGATGCCCTGATTCAGGGATATTTTCAGGAAGGACTGCGATTGCAACGGCTTCAGCGACAAATGGAATCTCTGTCAGGGCATTACATCATCTGTGGATTTGGCCGCATGGGGCAACAAATTGCCGCTGAATTTCAGGCCGAAAAAATTCCGTTTGTGGTGGCCGATTCCGAAACTGAACCACTACAAATTGCCACCCAGTTAGGTTATACCGCCTTGCAGGGGGATGCCACTCGTGACGAAACGTTGACTCGGCTTGGAATTCAGCGGGCTGCCTGTTTAATCACCGCCCTTCCCTCCGATGCAGAAAATCTCTACACGGTTCTCTCTGCCAAGACTTTGAATCCCAAAATTCGAGCGATCTCTCGTGCCAGTACGGAAGAAGCCCTCGTCAAACTGCAACGAGCCGGAGCGGATACGGTCGTGTCGCCTTACATCACAGGGGGCAAACGCATGGCGGCGGCGGCGCTCAGGCCACAGGTAATGGATTTCGTGGATGGTATTCTATCGGGCGGTAGTCGTACCTTTTATATCGAAGAATTTGAACTGGATCCGGAGAGCTGTCCTTACCTGGGGCAAACGTTGGGAGAAGCCCGGTTGCGAGGGCAGTGCGGCGTGCTGGTGTTAGCCATTCGGCGGGTCGATGGTACCCCGATCGTTGGCCCCACTGCAGACACAATTCTGATGCAGGGCGATCATTTGATTTGCATGGGAACCGCCAACCAGATCCGGCACCTGAATCAGATCTTGTTCCCGATGCGATCGGATTTTCCCCGCCCACCGAAGCAGGCATAGCAATTCGAGAAACAAATCGTTGGCATACCCATCGCTCTGGCACCTCTCAGCAAATTTAGCCCGGTAGCGATCCAGAGCAAGCCGATACGGTGGAGCAGTTACCAGAACAAGTCCAGTGCATTTTTTATTTACTGGGATTTATAAAGAATTTGTTGCCAGACATTAAGTTTTAGTAGACCCGGTTTATCCTGAAAAGCATTGCAAGCTTGACGCTGAAAGCTTTTCAGTGTACTCAAACCGTCTCTGCTTTACGAAAGCTATCCCTGATTGCCCTATCGCTGATTGCCATAGAGTGTTTTCTACAGACGTAATTACACCACTCAACCCTACCAAATTAAGCATTTTGAAATGATATCAAAGGCTCTGAATTACTGTTATTCAAAGGCAGGACATGCACATGGATGTTAGTTTGATTCTCTCCAACATCCTGAATCCACCAGTCCTATTCTTTTTCCTGGGGATGACAGCAATCTTTGTTAAGTCAGATCTGGAAGTTCCGCCACCCATTCCCAAGCTGTTTTCGCTTTATTTGCTCTTTG
>JBBIQC010000055.1:0-9887 GCA_037442585.1 Oscillatoriales cyanobacterium bin_317 | reverse complement strand
TCAAAGGCGGGGTGGAACTGGCGAAGAGTGGAGTCAATCAAGAGGTGCTTCTCACGCTTGCGGCAGCCATTTTGATGGCCTGTGCTGTGCCTGTCTACACGTTTTTTATTCTGAAGCTGCAACTCGACCCTTACAATGCCGCCGCGATCGCAGCAACTTATGGATCGATCAGCGCGGTTACTTTCATTACTGCCAGTTCTTTCCTGGAACAACTCAATGTCAACTTTGATGGCTACATGGTTGCAGCACTGGCGTTGATGGAGTCTCAGGCTATTATTGTGGGGTTAATCCTCGTCAACCTGTTTACGTCCGAGGAAGAAAGCGATCGCGAGTTTTCTTGGTCTGAGGTATTGCAAGAAGCCTTTTTGAATGGGGCTGTCTTTCTACTGGTAGGTAGTCTGCTGATCGGTGTACTGACCGGAGAACGCGGGTGGCAAGTTCTGTCTCCCTTCACTCAGGATATGTTTTACGGTGTGCTGACCTTCTTTCTGCTGGATATGGGGTTGGTGGCGGCCAAAAGAATCAAGGATCTGAAAAAAATCGGTGTATTTCTGATCTCATTTGCCATTCTGACTCCAATATTGAACGCAGGGATTGGATTGCTCATTGCCCGACTGATCGATATGCCTGAGGGAGATGCTTTACTGTTCTCAGTTCTGTGTGCCAGTGCATCTTACATTGCTGTTCCAGCGGCGATGCGTTTAACAGTTCCAGAAGCAAACCCCAGTCTTTACATTTCAACAGCCCTGGCAGTCACATTTCCCTTCAATATCATTGTCGGTATCCCCTTGTATCAATATGGCATTAATTTGCTCTGGAGTTAAATCATGCATCCAGTTAAACGTATCGAAATCATCTCTGACTCTGTAGAGTTAGGGAAAATTGTGGGAGCGTTGGAAAAGACAGGCGTTACCAGTTACTCCATCATCCACAACGTATCTAGCAAGGGCATCAAGGGAACTGTATTTGATGACTCTGCTGTGACCATGCTGGACAATGTCTACGTGATTGCGTTTTGTTCCCCTGATAAAGCAAAGCCAGTGGTAGAAGAGATCCGCCCCATTTTGAACAAGTTTGGTGGCTCTTGCTGGATCTCAGAGGTAATGGAAATTCGTTCTGTCAGGTGTATTGCGTCCATGTAAAGCAGGTTGAGGCCGATCAGCATGAGTCAGATCAATGGGTTTGTGGGGCGGCGGGATTTTTTGAGGCTCGCAGGGGCAGGACTGGCAGCAGCGATCGCAGGCATGGCTTGGGATAGTCGGCCCGTCAGAGCAGAGGATGCACTTCCCCCGGATGCTGCGTTACAAAAACTTTTGAGCGGCAATCAGCGATTTGTACAGCAGCATTCTGATCACCCCCATCAATCGGCAAAGCGTCTGCAAGAGGTCGCCTTTGCCCAACATCCCTATGCCACTATTCTCAGTTGTGCCGATTCGCGAGTTCCGGCTGAGATTGTGTTTGATGCAGGCATTGGTGATTTGTTTGATATTCGTGTTGCTGGAAATATTGTCACAGCGGAAGTATTGGGCAGTCTGGAGTATGCAGCAGCACTTTTGGGCACCAGTCTGATTATGGTATTGGGGCATGAACGCTGTGGAGCCGTGACTGCTGCTGTGCAGAATGAATCCCTCTTGGGTAGCATTGGCTCTTTGGTCAAGGCGATTAAACCTGCCGTTAACCGGGTCAAAGATGGTGCAGATGACTTAATTGAACTGGCAGTCGTTGAAAACGTACATTACCAGATTGAACAGATGCAACAGCGGTCTTCTGTCCTGGCTCAACTGGTTAATGAAGGAAAGGTCAAGATTGTGGGTGGGCGTTATGACCTGGACACAGGAGTGGTGTCGGTGGTGACATAGGTGGCAGGAAGATGACAAGCGGGCGATCGGGTTGGATGGGATGCGGTCAACTCTAAGCATCAATAGCCACGAGATTTGGCACTAAAAAGTAGTACTATATTTGCAACAAGTATTGCTTGTCCCTAACCCGCAGAATTCTGGACTCATTCATCTATGTCTTCCAGTCACTTGTCCCATCCCGCTTCTGATCCAGGCCATCCCACTTCCTGGCATATCCTGGATGCAGAGAAGGCCGTTATTTTGTTAAACAGCGATCGCACGGAGGGCCTGACTCTGGCTCAAGCGGCAGAGCGGTTGCAGCAGTATGGCCCCAACGAGTTGATCGAAACCAAGGGCCGCAGTTCGCTGGAAATTCTGTGGGATCAGTTCAAGAACATCATGTTATTGATGCTGATCGCAGTGGCGATTATCTCCGCTGTTCTGGATGTCCAGGAGTCTCTGGCTTCCGGCCAGTTTGTCTTTCCCAAGGATGCGGCGGCAATCTTTTTGGTGGTTTTGCTCAACGGCATTTTAGGCTATGTGCAGGAAAGTGGAGCCGAAAAAGCCCTGGCTGCTTTAAAAAATCTGGCTTCCTCAAAAGTGCGCGTGATTCGAGATGGTCGTCCGCTGGAGGTGGATGCTAAAGAACTGGTGCCGGGAGATATCATGCTGCTGGAAGCCGGGGTGAAGATCTCGGCAGATGGTCGGATTCTGGAGGAGGCCAACCTGCAAGTGCGGGAAGCGGCGCTCACGGGAGAAGCCCATGCCGTCAGTAAGCAGGCCAATCAACTGTTACCTGCGGATGCTCCCCTGGGCGATCGCACCAATCTGGTTTACTCCGGCACAGAGGTCGTGCAGGGACGGGCGACGGTGCTGGTGACGGAAACGGGAATGCAAACCGAACTGGGTAAAATTGCCAGTGCCTTGCAATCTGTTGAAACAGAACCCACTCCCCTGCAGAAACGCATGGGCCAGTTGGGAAATGTTCTGGTGACCGGAGCGTTGATTCTGGTGGCGATCGTCATTATCGGGGGAACGCTGTTCAATCCGTCCCTGTTCCAGGAATTGGTGAAAGTGTCCCTCAGTATGGCGGTGGCGGTGGTTCCTGAAGGCTTGCCAGCCGTGATTACGGTTACTCTGGCCCTGGGAACACAACGCATGGTGAAGCGGCAGGCGTTGATCCGAAAATTGCCTGCGGTGGAAACCCTTGGTTCTGTGACAACAATTTGTTCGGATAAAACCGGGACACTCACCCAAAACAAAATGGTCGTGCAAGCCGTGCATACCGCCAGTTGCTCGGCACGGGTGACTGGGGAAGGCTACAGCCCGGAAGGGGAATTTGTGGCCGATGGCGAGATGGCAAGCAGTGTTCCCATAAAGGATCTGGCTGAACTGCAACTACTCATGCAAGCCTGTGTGTTGTGTAATGATGCCGTGCTGCAGAAGGAGTACGGGGAATGGGCCATTTTGGGCGATCCAACGGAAGGTGCCCTACTGGCCGTGGCAGGTAAGGCAGGATTACGCAAAGATGATCTGGATTACCAGTTTGCCCGTGTGGCAGAGTTTCCCTTCTCATCAGAACGCAAGCGCATGAGCGTGATGGTGAAAAATACACCGGACAATAGAAGTGAACTCTTTCCCTTCCTGATGTTCACCAAAGGGTCGCCGGAGCTGACGCTGGAACGGTGTCAATATATCCAAATCGGGACTCAGCAAGTTGAGCTCACAGAGGCGATGCGATCGCAGATCTTAGAGCAAAATAATCAACTGGCCAGTCACGGATTGCGAGTTCTGGGATTTGCCATGAAATCGCTGAGGGAATTACCCCCGGAAGCCTCCGAAGATGTGTCTGAAGCGGCTCTGATCTGGCTGGGACTGGTGGGAATGCTGGATGCTCCCCGACCAGAAGTGCGAAATGCAGTGGCCAAGTGTCGTGCGGCGGGCATTCGTCCGGTGATGATTACGGGTGACCACCAGTTGACGGCCCAAGCGATCGCGGAAGATTTAGGAATTGCCAAACCGGGTGATGGCACGCTGACCGGACAACAATTAGAGAAACTCAGTCAATCTGAACTGCAATCGCAGGTGGAGCATGTCAGCGTTTATGCGCGGGTGTCTCCGGAACACAAACTGCGGATTGTTCAGGCGTTGCAACATAAAGGTGAAATTGTTGCCATGACGGGAGATGGTGTCAACGATGCTCCTGCCCTGAAGCAGGCGGATATCGGTGTGGCGATGGGAATTACGGGCACGGATGTGAGTAAGGAAGCCAGCGATATGGTGCTGCTGGATGATAACTTTGCCACGATCGTGTCAGCGGTGGAAGAAGGTCGAGTGGTTTACACCAACATTCGCCGCTTCATTCGGTACATCCTGGGGAGCAACATCGGGGAAGTGCTGACGATCGCCGCTGCTCCTCTGCTGGGAGTAGGTGGCGTACCGTTGTCTCCCCTGCAAATTCTCTGGATGAACCTGGTGACAGATGGGATTCCGGCGCTGGCCCTGGCCGTTGAACCCGGTCGCCCAATCGTCATGCAACAACCACCCAAGAATCCCAAAGAAAACATTTTTGCCAGAGGTCTGGGGGCTTATATGATTCGGATTGGGGTCATCCTCGCGATCGTGACGATCGCCATGATGGCCTGGGCTTACAACTTCACACAACAAAACACCTTCGGCGGTACGCTGGATCCCGATCGCTGGAAGACGATGGTATTCACCACCCTGTGTTTAGCTCAAATGGGTCATGCGCTGGCCATTCGATCGAACACTCGCCTGTTTGCCGAAATCAATCCATTGACGAATCCATACCTGCTGGTTTCCGTGGTGATCACCTCAATTCTGCAACTGTTGTTGATTTACATCCCCCCACTGCAGAAGTTCTTTGGCACCCATATACTATCCTGGCAGGAACTGCTGATTTGTATTGGCTTCAGCGCCATCATCTTTATCTGGATTGAGGCGGAAAAACTCCTCCTGCGCTGGTTCAGCCGTCGTAACAAAGTGGGATATCCCCAGTGAGGGAACCATAGAGTCCATTCAGCGGTGAACAAGTGAAGAGATGGAGGGGTCAAGGGGTAGTGCTGCAAACTACGACTTCATCCCTTCATCTCAGGTTGGTAGCCCTCACCCTAAATTCCTCTTCCAGAGTGGGAACGGGATGAAAGCCAGACTTGCAGAAGTGAGATCCACACCCGGTTCTCTGCCCCTATTGGCTCTGGATCTGGGATTCAGCGTGTTGATTCCCTCTCTTCTTTTTCAGATTGAAGTAGGCCGACAGCACCCGCCGCACGATTGGCGCACCCACTGAACCGCCGCCGCCCCCTGATTTTTCCGCAAAGGCCACCACGACAATTTCTGATTTCTCGGCTGGGGCATAGGCTCCAAACCAGGTATCAGAACCACCGCCCACATCTTCAGACGTGCCGCTTTTACCTGCGATCGCAGGCAGATTGGGATCATTCACAACCTGTCCGGTGCCGTAGGTAACAACCTCCCGCAAGCCTTCTTGCAACTTCTGCACCGTCGTGGGTTGCATATTCAGCGATTCCCGCCAGTTTTTTGATTCCTCGTTATCTTTTAGCAGGTGAGGCTTTACTCGGAATCCCCCATTGGCGGGAACTGCAAACATAACCGCAACCTGTAGCGGTGTGGTCAGCAAAAAGCCCTGCCCAATGGACATATTGATGGTGTCTCCTAAAAACCAACCCTGCCCAACTTCTTTCTTCTTCCACGCATCATCGGGGACTAAGCCAGGAGATTCCTCAATCCCCAACTCCAGCCCGGTTTTGCGTCCAAATCCAAATCGACGGGTCCAGTCAATTAGCGTATGATCGCCAATAGTCATGGCCACTTGATAAAAGAAGGTGTCGCTACTCCAAGCCATTGCACCAGGAAAATCAAGGGGGCCAAAACCGGCCCGATTCCAATCATTAAACACAATCCCACCCACCGTGATGGATGGATAAGTCGGCAATACCGTATCAGGCGAAAACTTGCCCGATTCTAAGGCGGCTGCCGTTGTCACAATTTTGAAGGTACTGGCGGGTTGGAAGGCTTGTAAGGCTCGATCGACAAAGGGGTGATCGGCGCTCTGGAGTTGTTTCCACTGGGCATCGGTAATTCGGGTAGAAAACAAATTGGGGTCAAAGGTAGGTCGGCTGACCATCGCCAGAATGGCCCCATTGCGGGGATCCATGGCGACGATCGCGCCCTTGCGATCGCCCAGAGCCGCTTCGGCTGCTTTCTGTACCTCAATGTCGATCGTCAGGGTAACATCCTGGCCTGCCTGGGTTGGTTTCTGACCGAGAATTCTGACTACCTGACCGGAGCCATCCACTTCCACTTGTTGGCCACCCCACTCGCCCCGTAACGTTGCCTCAAAGGCCCGTTCAATGCCCATCTGTCCAATCACATCACCCAGACGGTAGCCTTCTTGCTTGCGTTCTTTGAGCTCTTCATCACTCAATTCGCCCGTATAGCCCAGTATATGGGCAGCTAAATCTCCGTTGGGGTAGTAACGCACCGCTTCTGCATCCACCTGGATTCCTTCCAACTCACTGCCATACTCGGATAGTGCAGTGACCTGAGCCGGACTAATGCCCCGGGCAATTCTGACTAAGAACGGAGAGTTGTAGCCTGCTTGCTCTAAGCGTTGGTGAATCACAGACTCTGGAATATTCAAAATTTTAGAGAGGCGACTCACCGTATTGCCCCATTCCCCTTTCTTCCGGGCTAGAGGCCAGAGAAAGACGGAATGAGACAAGCGGCTACCGGCCAGAATCTTGCCATTTCGGTCTAGAATCTTGCCCCGTTCGGGCTGCTTGGGAATCAGGCGAATCCGGTTATTTTCTGCCAGTTGGCGGTTCCGCGTCCCTTCAATCAATTGCAAATATACTAATCGACTTCCCAGTCCGGCCACCAGAACCAGGGATACAATCAGCATTAAAAAAATTGACCGATATCGTTGCCCAACAGTACGGGTTTCAGATTGTTTTGTGGACGGTAAGGAGGAGTGTAGGAGCGCCATGAAGGTGAAGAAACGGAATCGGATTGCAGCAGTGTTAAAAGCGATAAAAAATGTTTATTAATCAGCAAATCCTATTTTCTGGTGCTTGAAAGGATAGGAGTGGGCAGTCTATGACTATACCTGTTTTGACGTTTTATGGTCATTTCATCGATCTCCAGGTAGTCAGAATAGTTTAATTTGGGTATTTAAAACAACAGTTGGTTTCAGTATGAAGCAAGTTGCTTGGAGTTCTAAACCTGCCCTGGCTGGATAAAATAAACCAGAAGTCTGCTTCTAAACCTTGTCTAAGTCCAGAACCGTAGTTTCTCTGATCGGAAAACAACCGTTCTCTAGCTGGATTTGGTTTAGCTCCAGTTCTAACCTAACGCTTGTCTGCAATTGGTAGAGGTTGATGGAAATTCATAGAAAAGGTTAACACCGATAGGGAAATTGCCCGTTATGTCTCAGGCTGCTACTCAAAACCAGGTCCTGACTACTGCCAACTCCGAATTTGATGTGGAACTCCGCAAAGTCTTTAAGCTCTTCAACGGAGAAGCAGTGGTACAGAGCGTTGACCTCTCGATTCGGCGAGGAGAATTTTTCAGCATCCTGGGGCCATCTGGGTGCGGTAAGACCACAACGCTGCGGCTGATTGGTGGCTTTGAGAGTCCTTCAACGGGGGAAGTGCTGATCCGGGGGCGATCGATGACCCGCGTGCCACCCTACCGTCGTCCGGTGAATACCGTGTTTCAAAGCTATGCACTGTTTAACCATCTGACCGTCTGGGAAAACGTTGCTTTTGGGCTGAAGCTGCAAAAATACCGCAAGGCCGAAATGCAAGTTCGGGTAGACGACGCTTTGAAACTGGTGAAGATGGAAGCCTTTGCCAGGCGGTTTCCGGCTCAACTGTCCGGTGGGCAGCAACAACGAGTGGCTCTGGCACGAGCACTGGTGAATCGTCCTGCCGTTCTGCTCTTGGATGAACCGTTGGGAGCATTGGATTTGAAGTTACGGAAAGAGATGCAGCTTGAAATCTCCAACTTGCACCGAGAGTTAGGGCTGACCTTTGTGATGGTGACTCATGACCAGGAAGAAGCGCTGAGTTTGTCCGATCGCATCGCCGTGATGAACCAGGGCCGGATCGAGCAAATTGACGCTCCCCACCGGATTTATGAGCAACCCAAAACGCCCTTCGTGGCCGACTTCATTGGAGATACCAATTTATTCCACGGAAAAATTGAGGGATTCACCTCCAGCACTTTATGGATTAATACCGACAACGGCCTACAAATGAAAGCCCAACCTCCGGAGGCCGGCCCATCCCTCACCTCCGGTCCGGTCATGGTGAGCGTTCGTCCAGAAAAAATTCAGGTTAGCCTCTCTCCACCTGCTGAGGTCGCCAACTGTTTTGAAGGCCACCTCTTGAATGTCATGTATCTGGGAACTCATGTGCATTACACCATTGAACTGCGCTCTGGCGATCGAGTCACCGTCTTGCAACCCAATACCTCCAATCCTCTCCCCAGCGCCGATACCCCCATCTTTCTGTCCTGGCAGGTTCAGGATTGTTTGGCCCTACCTGTAGAGTAAAGGAGGTTTTCAGTTCTTAGTTTTAGGTTTTCAGTTTGGAGATTAACTTAAACCTTGTCCAAGTCCAGAACCGTAGTTTCTCTGATAGGAAAATTCCAGTTCTCTAGCTGGACTTGGTTTAAAACTCAAAACTCTTGACTTTTAACTCTTAACTTTTAATTCTTAACTCCTAATAATTTTTAATTCGTAATTCCTAATTCTCAATTCTTATGTCCTCCCTCCCTTCCCTTTCCCGTCGTCAGTTTTTGCAGATGACTGCTACAGTCTCAGGTCTGGCTCTTTCGGGATGCGGCTGGACGCTGGCAGAAGTTCGTCCGACAACCGGGGCAAAGGGAAATAAAGAGGAGCTATCCATTTACACCTGGGATAGTTACGTCGATCCGCAACTGACTGAAACCTTTAAGACGCAGACAGGGATTCAGGTGGTAGCCGATATCTTTAATTCCAATGAAACCATGTTGGCCACGTTTCAGGCGGGGAAGGGAGGCGTTTATAGCGTGATTTATCCCTCCGACTACAAGGTGTCGGAGATGATCAAACGCAATTTTCTCAGCCCTCTGGATCACTCCCGCTTAACTGGGCTGACAGAGTTGTTACCCCAATTTCAAAACTCAGTCTATGACCCCGGAAATCGGTTTAGTGTTCCCATTAGTTGGGGAACCACAGGCCTGCTCTTTAATACCGATGCCCTTGCGCCTCCGGAGGATTGGGACTATCTCTGGAAGCAGCAGCAGCAACTCAACCGGAAAATGACGCTTTTGGATGATATGCGAGAAGTGATGGGAGCCACCTTGAAATCCCTGGGGTATTCCTACAACTCCACAAAACCGCGAGAAATCAGGCAGGCTTACGAAAAGCTGCTGAAATTGAAGCCTGCGGTCACCACATTTACCACCGATGCCTGGAAAGACCGCTTACTGGCTGGGGACTTGTTGTTAGCCATGGTCTACTCTGCCGATGCCGTGCGATTAATCCATGAAAATCCCGATAGCAAACTGGCTTACGTCATTCCTAAAAGCGGCACCTCTCTCTGGAGCGACACGATGGTGATTCCCAGAACGGCTCCCAATCCCGATGCCGCTTACGCCTGGATTAACTTCATGTTGCAACCCGCGATCGCCGCTGACATCACCCAGCGACTCTTTTTTGCCACTCCCAATCAGGGAGCAATGGATCAACTCCCGACGAGCCTGAGAAACAATCAAAATTTGTTCCCTCCCGATGAAGTGCTGCAACGCTGTGAACGCATTCAACCCCTGGATCCCAAAGTCACTGAACTGTACGAGCAATACTGGACAAAACTCACCAGCGCGTAAGGGAATTAAGAATTAAGAATTAAGAGTTAAGAATCAAAACCTGTAATCTCCTGCTCTTAAACTCCCTTTATTCCCCATCCCCCATCCCTAATCCCCCATCCCCCATCCCCAATGGCAACTCATTCCCCCTCCTTA
>JBBIQC010000054.1:0-13527 GCA_037442585.1 Oscillatoriales cyanobacterium bin_317 | reverse complement strand
CTGAAAAGCTACCCTGTCCGATCGGATAAACCAAGAGTACAGCAGTTGCAGCCGCAACCGGAGCGGAAAATGCCACCGCAATCCAGGGACGCATTCCCAGACGATAGCTCAACTCCCACTGACGACCCATGTATGCCAAAATGCCAATCAAAAAGTGCACTACAATTAACTGATAGGGGCCGCCGTTATAGAGCCATTCGTCAACAGATGCAGCCTCCCAAATGGGATAAAAGTGCAGCCCGATCGCCGCAGAAGTAGGAATCACCGCAGCCGTAATCAGATTATTGCCATCCATGAGAGAACCGAGTACGGGTTCGCGAATTCCCTCCATATCAACAGGCGGAGCCGCAATGAATGCCAGAGTGAAAACGATGGTGGTAACCAGCAATGTTGGAATCATCAATACTCCAAACCAACCGATATACAATCGATTCTCAGTACTGGTAATCCAATCACAGAACCAATCCCAGGTGTTGATATCCAGGGATGGTCGTTTCTTGATCGCAATAGTCATAAGAAGAAGCCTCCTTAAATGAGGAGAATGGCTTGGGTTTGTAAGCTGAAGCGGTAAAAATGATGGTACTTACAAACCAACGATCATTGTTCGATCGCTGGGGTGCGATCGAACAGACCTGTCTACCCGTCTCGCTGCTAAAAGAGTCGGAATGAAACCTTCTCCAGTAGCATGGTCTGACGGATCAGTAAAGATTGAAAGACAGGTGCTATGTAGACTATAAAAGATGATTGTATAATCAACGAGTTATTTAATTATCTTTTAGGATTACTGGGGTTCAGTTGAGGATTGGATTGCCTACAGCCAGCGAGGATTGGATAGCTGCATCGATATGGAAGCAATACTGACTCATCCTGCTCCTGATAGCCAGACACCTTAAAGATGACATTTTTGTTGGCAAAATGTCACTTTTCTTAAAAGATCCTCAAAAAGAGCAGAAAAGTTTGTTTTCGTCCTTACTATTTAAGTGAAAAATTTGCCTCTATCTCAAGCGAGATTGCTAAATCTGTTGAAGGAGAGTTCATGCAGTTTCTTGGCGATACCGTTGCCCTATCACGGCTTCAGTTTGCGTTAACCGCAATCTTCCACATGCTATGGCCTGTTCTCACAACTGGCATGGCAATTTACCTGATCATCATTGAAGGATTATGGCTCAAAACCCGTAACCTGCAATACTATCACCATGCTCGCTTCTGGTCAAAGTTGTATGTTCTTAATTTTGGCATTGGAGTCGCCTCAGGATTGCCCATGGCATTTCAATTTGGTTTGAACTGGGCACCCTTTTCAGAATCGGTGGGTGACTTCTTCGGAACGGTTTTAGGCTTTGAAGGCACGATGGCATTCATGTTAGAGGCCAGTTTCCTCGGCATTATGCTGTTTGGCTGGGAACGGGTGCCTCCGGTGATTCACTTTATCTCCACCATCCTGGTTGCGGTTGGAGCCAATCTTTCAACCTTCTGGATTTTGGCGGCGAATTCCTGGCTACAAACTCCTGCTGGCGGCGAGTTTGTGAATGGTAGATTTGTGGTGCAAGACTACTTTCAGGCGATCGCCAATCCATTCATGGTCAAAAGCTTTCTCCATATGTTCTTTGCAACCCTGGAGACTTCCCTGTTTGTCATTGGTGGCATCAGTGCCTGGTATGTGTTGAATCAACGCCATGCGGAGTTCTTTTCCAAGTCTCTCAAAGTGATTCTGGCAGGACTGATTGTCGTTGCCCCTTTACAGATCTTTATTGGACACCTGAGCGCAGAGCAGGTCTATCACTATCAGCCTGCTAAACTCGCGGCGATGGAGGCTCAGTGGGAAACTATTCCTGCCGGAGAACGGGCAGATTGGAGTTTGTTGGCCATTCCCAACGATCGGGCAGAGCGCAATGAGTGGGAGGTCAAAATTCCAGGCGCACTCAGTTACTTACTGGAACTGAAACCAGCCCTGGACGAACCCGTGAAGGGGCTGAAGGAATGGGAACCCGCAAACCGTCCCCACATGATTGGTCTGATCTACTATTCATTCCGCATTATGTCTGGGATTGGGATGTTCTTTGCTGCCCTGATGACCGTTAGCGTGATTCAATGGCTGCGGGGCAAACTGGCAGCAGGAGCGATCGCTGAACAAAAATGGTTAATGCGAGCCTGGATTTTGGCGGCTCCTTTAGGCTATTTGGCAGTAGAAACGGGCTGGATTGTGCGTTGTGTGGGACGGCAGCCCTGGATTGTATATGGCGAGATGCGGACTGTTGAATCGGCATCCAACCTTCCCGCTGGCGAAGTTTTGTTTTCTCTGGTGGGCCTGACCAGTATGTACCTGGTGTTCCTGACGGCAGCCCTGTTCTTTGGCAGTCGGATTATTCGTAAAGGCCCCAATCTGGAGCTACCCGCCCCTGTGATTGGCAGTCAGCCCAAGTTAGGGATTGAACTGGCGCAGCATGAACCCGATCGCCGTCCCGCAGAAGCGCAGCAGTAGGAGGTTGAGATGGAACCCTTACAACAATTTTTGCCCCAGGTCTGGTTTTTTATTCTGGGACTGTTCTTGTTTCTCTATGTTCTATTGGATGGGTTTGATCTGGGGGTTGGCATTCTCTCCTTAACGGCTTCCAGTGAAGAGCGGCGCAGCATTTTGATGACCAGTCTGGGCAACGTTTGGGATGCGAATGAAACCTGGCTGGTGCTGATGGGTGGGTCACTCTTTGGAGCGTTTCCCCTGGCTTATGCCACCATTCTTAATGCCCTCTATCTGCCAGCCGTGATTATGGTGGTGGGACTGATTCTGCGAGCTGTTTCATTTGAATTCCGCGAAAATGCAGACAATAAGTTCGTCTGGAATATTACCTTTGGAGTCGGTAGCTTTCTCGCCGCCCTGGGGCAGGGGTTTGCCCTGGGGAGCGTGTTTGAAGGCATTACGGTGGATGCGGCAGGCCACTTTGCGGGTGGAATTTGGGATTGGCTGACCTGGCGATCGATTATCGTTGCGCTGACCCTGATTCAGGCTTACGTCCTGGTTGGCTCTACCTACTTGATTCTCAAAACCTCTGGTGAGTTACAGGATGCCCATTACAGAACTGCCACGATCGCCACCTGGACAACGCTGGCAGGTGCTGTGTTCATTACAGTGACAACTCCGATTCTGTCTGAGCAAGCACGGGCTTTGTTATTTACTGCGCCAATGGTCTACATTTTTGGGTTGATTCCCTTATTGGGAGGTGTGTTGGTCTGGTTGCTGCTGCAAAGTCTGAAAAATCGAGAAGAGAATACTCCCTTAATCTGGACATTTCTCCTTTTTGCCCTGTCGTTTATAGGCTTAGGATTTCTCATCTTTCCCAATATCATCCCTCCTAGCATCACTATCTATGAAGCCGCTGCTGCACCCAGTTCCCTGGTCTTTATGCTCACATTCATTGGCTTTCTGATTCCCATCATGCTGGCTTACAATGTCTATAACTACGTGGTGTTTCGCGGCAAAGTGGTTGGCGATGGCTATGGAGAGTAAGTGAGGGACTGAATCAATGAGGATGTTAGGGCATGCCCAAGTTACCAATTGAACAAGACCGACCACGATCGTCCCGTGCTTTGAGCCTGAGCAGAAGTTGGACGCTATGGGAATCGTGGGTGGTGGTGATGGCGCTCGCTCAAGTCGTGGGACTGGGGATTGTTGCAATTGCTGGCACCTTCATCAATTCATTAGGAACGATCGGAACAGTCACTGTCTTACATCTTGTTGGTTTGTTACAAGGAATCGTCCTGGGAGTGGCTCAATGGCTGGTGCTGCGACGCTACATTCGGCATAGTGGTCAGTGGATTGCAGTCACGGCGATCGCCGCCATGATTGCCTGGTTGATTGGCATTAAAGCCAGTGCGGTCATGGTGTTGGTGACTTCCCTGGACACCACGCTGACGGCAGAGATGAAAACAGCCACCCTGTTGAAAGATGTATTTTTACTGGGAGCCTGGGTGGGGGGAGTACTGGGAATTGCCCAATGGTTTGTGCTGAAACACCGTATTCGTCAGGCTCTCTGGTGGGTACTTGCGAACGCCCTTGCCTGGGCAGTGGGTTTGGGCGTTGCGTTTATGGGCGCAGGCATGATGCGGACTGGTGATTTCTCCAACCTGAAAACTGCTTTGGCGGGTGCGGCAACCGGGCTGTCAATGGGAGCAGTCGTTGGAGCTATTACCGGGATTGCCCTGGTTTGGCTGTTGAAGCCGCGTCGATTAGGACGCAATTGAGCACGCTCAGGAGACTCACCATGATCAAAGCATCGGACATTATGACCCAGGAAGTAGCCACAATTCGCAGTTGGGCGACAGTAGCGGAGGCCGTCAAGTTGATGCAGCAGCAGGGATGGCGAGCGTTGATTGTAGACCGCTGCCATGACCAGGATGCTTACGGCATTCTGACTGAAACCGATATTGTGTACAAAGTAATTGCATTGGGTAGGGATCCCAACCGGCTGCGTGTATTTGAAATTATGACGAAACCCTGTATTACGGTGAATCCGGATTTGGGGATAGACTATGTGGCTCGCTTGTTTGCCGAGCACCATCTGGTGAGAGCACCCGTGATTCAGGGGCAATTGCTGGGAATTATTTCGCTTACGGATATTCTGTCCTGGCATACCTTTATCGAGCAACCTCAAACCCTTGTTTGGGAACAGACCATTCAGGCTGCGATCGACCGTGCTCAAGCGATTTGTGCTGCAACCGGAGCAACCTCGCCAGCGTGTTTGTCAGCCTGGACTGAGGTAGAAGCCCTGCAATCTGAGGCTGCTCATCAGCAAGCGAAAAAGCTGCCCAAGACAGCATTTGAAGAATTCTGTGAGGAGTTTCCTGAAGCGATGCAGGCACGCCCGCTGGATAATCTGTGCAGCGGATGATTCACCAGGAGTATGGATAGGGTTGGTAAATTACAACTGACCTTAGCGCAGGCGATCGGCTGTACTTTTAATAACACTGGCAACTGGAACAGCAATGACCAGGCCCAACACTCCTCCCACTTTACCGCCCAGAAATAAGGCCGCAATTAACCAGATAGGATTTAAGCCGATCGTTTCTCCCATCAGGCGGGGAGATATCACAATATCGTTGATCTGGCCAATGACGATCGCTGTAATCAACACTTCGATGCCTTTGCCAAAATCCTGCAGGGCGACAATGATACTGACCAGAATCGTGGCTAAACTGCCGCCATAGGGAATCAGAGTAGCAGCGCCGATCGTCACGCCAAATAACACCGCATAAGGCACCCCCCAGACCAGTAACCCCAGCGTTTGGGCAATACTCAAAAGGCCTGCCAGAATTACCTGGGTACCAAAATAGCGACGAAAGGTGTTCTGAATGGAATTCTGCAACGTTTCGTTCCAGGGAGCCGGAAGCCAACTGAAAATACCATCCCAGGCTTCCTCGCCCCCGACGACCATAAAAATGGTCAACACGATGAAGAATAAAACATTTACCACGCTGTTAATTGTCTCGGTGACGATCGCCAACAGTCGATTGCTGGCTAACTGAAATAGTCCAGTGAGTTGATTGATTGCCTGGTTCAGCAGATCTGTCAAATTAATGGGCAAGTTCTGGGCGATCGCATACTCCCTCAGATTCTGCAGTTGTCGCTGACTGGAATCCAGGATCTGAGGTAAGCTGGCGACCAGTGCCCGTAATTGTTCCAGGATGAGCGGACCGATCGTCAAGCTCACTCCGGTCAGAATCAACAGGGCGGTGAGCATGACGATCGCGATCGCCCAGGCTCTGGGGATGCCCCGCTTATAAAGAAACTGAGTGGGCAAGTCCAGCAGGAAGGCAAAGATCGCTGCCGCTGCAAAAATACCAATAAACGGGCTTAAATAATCAACCAACTGTAACAGCAACCAACCGTTGAGAAAGCCCAGGGGAAAGATCAGCCAGAGTTTGAGCCAGCCAGGAAGTGCCTTAATGGATTCAATCATGGATGGTTGTTAGGCTCCTAGTTCTAAGATAATTTTGGATTTGGGATTTGGGATTTGGGATTGCTTCCCCCGCTCCCCCATCTTCTCCATCCTCCCTATCACTCATCACCCCACCACCCCATCACCTCCCTTCCCCGCTCCCCACTCCCCACTTCCCGACCTCTCCACTTTAAATCCTGGAGCCGTGTAATCCGTGTCCAGGTATTTGGCTGGAATCGTCGTATGGTTGCCGTCTCGCAATGCAGAATAATGGGGAGAGCAGATTTCAATGCCGGCTTCGTTGCATTTATCCTGAATGTTCTGATATAGGTCTGAATAGATTTGCAGCATCAGGTTCGGTTCATTAGTGTGCGCCTGTAACGCATAAACCACATAAAAGTCCTGCAATTCGAGTTGCAGCACAAATGGCGGTGGATCTGATAAGATTCTGGGAGTAGCCAGAGCCGCTGCAACCAGCGTGGCATAAACATCTCGCCAGGGCACATCGTACCCCAGAGAGACATTGGCGTGGAGGATCAAAGGCCGCTGAGTTTCTCCAATAGTGGTAGTGTAATTCACAATGCTGCTACTGAGCAGGGTGGAGTTAGGAAGGGTCACTATATTATTGTGAGGGGTGCGAATCCGAGTCACCAGAATGTTTTTTTCCTCGATCGTCCCTTTCGTATCCCCCACCTGCACAAAATCCCCCAGACGAAACGCACGGGTATAAATCAAAATAAACCCGGCAACCATATTGCTAACGGCGCTGGACGATCCTAATGACAGCAACACCCCGAAAAAGATGGAAATGCCCTGAAATGCCGGAGAGCTAGATCCGGGTAGATACGGAAAGATAATGACCAGCGTGATCGCAATCACCACAAACATCAGTAATTTATAGGTGGGTTCTGCCCATTCGGGGTAGAAGCCGGATATGGTAATGCTGCGTCTGTGGACACCAAGGGAGAGTAGCTTAAGGAAGCGAATCAGGTAATAACTGACCAGAATCGTCAGAATAATAATCAGCAGGTTGGGGAGGTACCCCAGGAAACTGTTCCAGAGGAAATTTAAGCCATAGCGAAAGTAGCTCAGGATGATGCTGCCAATCTGTCGGGTGTGCGGAAAGAGATTAAACACAAAGGCCAGACAAGCTGCAATGAGAACCAGGCTGATCAGCGATCGCAGCGTCAATACTCCCGCCACCAACCCATCGGTCAGTTGTCTGGCTGACATAATTTCCAGGTTCTGCAAGCGAATATCTCGAATGCGGCGATCGCGCCAGGAGTGCACCTGATTGACAAGCTGAGCCGCTCCTCGTTTCAGGAGAAACAACCCCAGCAGTAGCAAGATCACTGCGCCCAGTGCCATCAGCGCGGCCCGAAACAGGTAACTGGGGGTGCGCTCTTTTCGGTAATCCTCTACCGCTTGCCGAATTATTCTCAGATACTCTCGGCCTAACAGTTCTTTCGGGAGTCCCACCGCTCTGGCATCCGCATCCGTAATCGTCACCAGTCCCGTTTCTCCCGATGCCACAGCCAGTGCTCCGTTTAGTTCCTGCAGCTTGAGAGTGTCGATCGGCAAGTCAGAATTCCTGGCAAACTGGTTCAGCCGTCGCTCAATGCCAGCCGCTCGCTGTTGGGGAGAGGTAGAGGCAAACGGTGCCCGGATGAGAAACAGAGTTTTGCCGTTGAGCATCACAGGTACCCCATTGTCTGGAGCCACAGGCACAGAGGGAACCTGCGATCGACTGAAGGCTACCGGATTAACGATTAAACTGGCAGTCAGTAGAAAGGCCATTAGCAATCGGAGGAATCGTTTCATGATTGGGTTGGGGGAACCAGAACTGTGAGAGCGGCAGGTAAACACTCAATCTCCAAAGAGTCAGCCTCTACCACTTCACCATCAATCACTACCTTCTGAGGAGGAGTTGTGGAGATTTTAAGCCGTGGAGTGCGGAAATGAAAGAGGTTCTCGATTTCAGGCGTACCCCCAATCAGGGCCGACCCCATCAGTTGCATTAACCCCGAAACAGCCTGGAATTTCTGCTGCAAGGATTTGGGTGAATTCTGGGCTACGGCCACCGTCACATCCAGCAGGCCATCATCAAACACCACGTTGCCTGCCCCCTGAGCCAGCATGGAGGTTGGGGGAGCGGCATTGGCGACAGTCAGAGCGGCAGATTGGAAATGGTAGTCTACCCCATCGATTTCCAGATCCACATTAAAGGGTTGCTGCTCACTCAACTGCTGCCAGCCCGCCATGAAATAGGCCAGTGGCCCCCACCGATCTTTTAACTCGCGACTGGCCTTTTCCACTGTTTCGGCTTCGTAGCCAATCCCAGCTAGCAAAATCATCGGTAACCCATTACACCGTGCGGCATCCACAGATCGCGGCTGGCCAGTCAAAAGCGTCTGGCAGGATCGGCGTAGGGGGGCGATCGCACTGGGAATCCCCAGCGCCAGGCAAAAGGCATTGGCCGTACCTCTGGGAATAATGCCTAACGGAATGCCTGTATTGATTAACTCTCCCGCTACGGCAGACACAGTACCATCTCCTCCAGAGGCAATAACTAGATCGGAGTTCGCGGCTATAGCCTCTTTTGCTAAATCGGCGGCAGAGATATCAGGAGTGGTGAGCAGAACATGCAAATTCAGGTGAGGTTCCAGCAGGTCCCGAATCAGCGCCAGTTCCTGCTGAGAATCTCCCTGTCCGGCGATGGGATTAAAGATTAAGTGGGCATGGCGAATATGAGCCAGGTTATCGACGATTGCCTCAGCCGTTGCCAGGTTCGTTGCTAACGGCACATCATGAATCTGGCACACCCGCAGCAGTGCCATAATGTCCAGTTCAGGAGCGGTGGGTTGGCTGAAGTCTAGAGGACAAAACACCGCCACGATTTGCTCCTGAATCACCCGCGCCGCAATCTCTAAGTCTCCCCCCAACGAGATGGCTGAAACAGCATCAAACGGCAAGCCCGTAATGCGTCTTAAATACTGAGTCAGGGGATCGGGGGCGATCAACTGATAGCGCGAGAAAACTGGAAGATGCTGTTGGATCAGGAGAGCCAACTCATCCTTTTGACTATCAGGAGCGAGAAATGCGATTGCAGGAGCCATATCGTAATTAACCACCTAACGCAACTGTGATGACAACCAGGCCCATGCCAACAATGGCCAGCAATAAACCAGTCGTGACGCGATGGCTATTGTTGGTAGCAGCCCAGTAATATCCCAGGAAGAATAGCATCGCGATCGCGATGCCGTTAGAAACCCGCAAAGCTAACCGGGGGGATTGAATCACTAGAAAGGGAAGGACGGGGGGGAAGGTTGAACCAACCACTAACAGGCAGGTTGCGATCGCGCCATAAACGTCTTCCCGTTTCAGGACTGTTTTGGGCAGTGTTACTCGTTCTGCAACGGTCAGAATATTATGATACAAGGCTTGCCGCTCTGCCAGGGTTGTTAGTTTCTGTAGAGATGGATCGAGTTTAGTTGCGATCGCCTGCATTGCCTCTTCCTTGCTGCCAGATTGGCGAATGACACGCAGCATATTCGCGTTCTGGCTCCGTTCAGCCATGCTACCCAGAATGTACATAATCCCATCTACCAGTCCCCAGGCCAAATTGCAGCCAATGGCTGAACTTAAAAGGAGATGAGCATTAAAGGCTTCACTGGCAGTATCATTCGTTGTGGCGATGGAAATAGTACTGGTAAAGCCCAGTACCATGATCAACCCAAAAATGATTTCGGAAAGTTGATCTTCTAACGATAAAGAATTACGAATAAACTGATAGAGGGAATGCATAAATTAAGCTCTATGGGCATTGAACCTGGGTTCGGGTGCGTTGTAGAGCAGCCTTAAGATTTTGGACATCAGGCTGGATCGATTGCTGGACTTGGGCTAGAGTTGCTTTATCAGGAATACTATTGATTTTCCGTTGCAATTGCTGATATGAGTCTTTGACTTCCCGGATCTCGGCTTTCTGGTATTTCTCAGCCGCCTCATTCGCTCGTTGAGTTGCCTTCTCTACTGCCTTTTGAGCATCTTTAAGTTGCCCAACTGTAGCATTCCCTTGAATCCTCTGTAAGGCAGCAACAGCCTGCTCATAATCCGCTAACGCCCTGCAGAGATCGGCTTTTGCCTGATCGACAGAAGGCTGACACCCTGCGATCGTCCCCAGTGGAACAGCAAATACTGCCAGCCATGGAGTTAAATTTCTCATCCTTCAACCTCTTGCAAATTCATGAAAAATTGTAGGATCAGTAGATCACAAACTAGGATGCGATCCCCCCTAGCCTCCCTTAAAAAAGGCTACCGCGTACACACAAGTCATTCGGACGTGGCTGTCAGCGAAATCCAACCGTTACACCCAAACTCCTGACTTGGGGAAGTCCCCCGGATCTAGACCTTGGGTTGTACCAAGATGTGTGTACACAGTAGCTTAAAAAAGGGGAAACCGAGCCGAAAACGGTTTGAAGTCTCCCTTTTTAAGGGAGATTTAGGGGGATCGATCAGAGGTTTTATCGCCAAAATAAATTCATCTTCGATCTACTGAGCATTGATTACTACCGAACTACTGGCTGAGGGGCTTGCGCGAAAATAAAATCCCTACGATGCGTTACGGCTAGCGCCTAACACATCCTACAGCCGGTACATGATTTAACGACAAATCCCTTATTTGATCGCTAATGCCTGTTCAATCTTTTTAATGGCAGCGGCTTCATCACTACTGGTGCGTTCACCCCCAATTCCCAGGAAGCCACCCTCCTTCACCGCATTGGCGACACTGGTAGCCAACGATACCAGCCATTTGCGAAACTCATCTGCCTGATTCAAGGTCACCTTACCTGCCAGAATAGAGGACACTTGCTCGAGATGCGCCAGCGCCTGATTGCGTCCTTCTCCGGCATCTTTCAATGCTTGCAGTTCTCCCAAAAGCTGGAACTCTTTTTTCAGCAATAACTGTTCGCCCTGAATTGATTCCTGAGCATCAGCAGCTTTCATATCAGCCATTAAAGCATTCACCAGATCGCTAGAAGTAGGTTGCTGTTGCTGCTCAGTTAACAGGCTGACGGCGGCATAGGCTTCCTTCAAAAAGTTTACTGGATCGGTTTTATCAGCCAGAATGACTGCCTTGATCACATGCATGGGGGCCTGCAGCATCACCTGCCACTCTGCATCTGTAAAGTATTGTTGACTCATACATGATCCTCGTTAACGCTAACAACAAATTAAGAACGAGCAAAACTTCCGGGCGATCGGAAACAGAGCGATCTGAACTCATAGGTGCGATTAAGTGATGCGATGTTGACTGATCGCACCCAGGGTTGAAGCGTTATGTGGACAATAACGCACCCTACCCGGTTGAATTGCATTCAGTCACTGAATTGGCAACTCTGCTAAGGGTAAAACTCAAATATAAGAAATTGCTAAAATAGCCAATAAAATTAAAGAATTAAAACTTGTCCAAGTCCAGAACCGTAGGTTTTTTGATAGGAAAACGACCGTTCTCTAGCTGGACTTAGTCTAACTGGCAAGTACCGGAAAAAACCAGAGAGTAAAGGCCGTTTTGGCTTCTGGGCTTGCAAGGCTAATGGTTCCTTCTTATTTCGTGAAAACACGGAATCTTGAGAGAAAAGCGATCGCGGCTGCGGCGATCGCTTTGTATAGAGGTCGTTGCGAATAGTGAATTCGCCTTTTGACTGATTCTAAGCCCCAAAAATATGAAACTGATAAGAAGAAGGGGGGTGAGTGGAGAGGTGGAGAAGTGAAATTACTGATCCCCATCCCTCATCCCCCGTCCCCCGCCATCAACCTGTTCTATATAATGACAGGCAAAACTTGGTAGCTGCTGATGTTTACAGAAACGCGATCGCCCCGGTCAACACGGAAACACTTCTTTGGACTGTGTGTGGCTTTATTTATGGTGGCCTTTACGTTAGGAGTAGTGCCGCCAATGATGCCTGCGATCGTGCGAGAGTTCAACTCCAGCCTGGGCTACATCCAGAGCACTTTGGTGTTGTCTTCTCTGGTAACGGCTTCTTTCACTCCCACCACCGAAAACCTGAGTAAGGTGTTTGGTCGCAAAAAGGTGATGCAGGCTGGGTTAGGGTTTTATGCGATCGGGTTGCTAGGGGTTGCCACCAGTCCCCACATGCCAGCCTTTGCCGTGGCTTATACGTTGATTCTGGGAGTCGCTGCCAGTCCTGTTATTAACGCATCCTGGGCGTTGATGGATTATTTTTATGACGATGAGGCCGAAAAAAAGGCAACGGCTGTGCTGGTGCTGTTTTCCATTGCGGGGGGTCTGTCTGGAGCGTTATCCGCTGGCCTGATCGCGGCAGAACTCAGTTGGCGGATCGCCTTTCTGCCGCAATTCCTGATGGTGCTGGCAGTTTTTTTGCTGATTCGTTCAGTTTATTACCCTCAGCGAGTGACTGAGTTACCGATCGATTGGGTGGGGGGATTACTTGCCCTCATGGGGTTGGGGTTAACGCTGTTGGGAGTGAGTCTGGCAGGCCAGTATGGCTGGTGGGCACCCAAGGAGATATTTGAAGTTGCCGGATTTGTGCTGCCCCCGTTTTCACTGTCGATTGTGCCTGTCTTGATTGCAGCGGGGATGGTGTTTTTAGGAATTTTTGTGTTCTGGCAACGGCGAGCGGCTCACCTGGGTCGCCCCAGTTTGTTAAGAGCCGGATTGCTGCGGCGCAAGATTTTTGTCCTGGGAGTGCTGATTGCTATCCTGCACAGTATTGTCACGGCGGGTGTGCAGTTTAATCTCTATCAATTTATTCCCCCCATTATGGGGCTGAATACGTTTCAAACTGCCCTGGCCGTTTTTCCCTATACTCTGGCTTGCTTAATCACCTTTTTTGTCGTTGTGTTCAATGCCAATCTGCGAAACGTCTCTCCTAGAACCACGGTGCAAATTGGTCTGGTGCTGGTTGCCCTGGGCATTTTTTTGCTGTATCAGGCGATCGCCCAACCGACGGCCCTGCGAATTCTTCCGGCATTGGCTGTCATGGGGGTGGGGTCGGGGCTGTTTTTTACCAATATTGCCACCATTCCCTTCTCGGCGGCAAAACCCCATGAAAAGGCAGAGGCCAGTGGCGTTTACAATCCGTTGCAAAATGTCGGCAATTCTCTGGGGCGGGGCGTGTTTGGCACCTTGCTAATTAGTATTTTCAGCATCCAATTGGTCGATGGCGTGACTTATAACCTTGGTCAAACTCTGGATCCAGTCACCCGACAAACAGCGATTAACAAGCTGGAGGCGGTGATCCAAACGTTTACCCCAGAAGACAAGCAAGCCTTCTTTCAGAAGTTGCCCGCTAATGTGCTAACGGAAATGGAGCGAGTTGTGCCAGCCTCTGCGATCGCTGGAATCCGCCTGTCGTTTCTGATTCTCCTGAGTTTGAGTCTGATGGCGCTGGTGTTGACGCTATTGCTACCCCAGCGGTATGCTTCACCAACGCTGACGGAGAAAAACACGATTGCAATGGGGAGGGGTGAGGGAGTGGAGGAGTGAAGGTGGTGAAGGAGTGGAAGAGTTAAGAAGTAGATTCCTCCAATTGTCCGTCTGTGCTCTGCCCACGAT
>JBBIQC010000053.1:0-13767 GCA_037442585.1 Oscillatoriales cyanobacterium bin_317 | reverse complement strand
CAAACATGCCATTCATGCCCCCGATCGGACAAAGATAGCGACACCACAACCGCCGTTCATAGATCAGGCTAAAAATGACGGCTCCAGCTGTAATGGTCAATAGTAACCAGGCAGAAAGATAGGCATGGTGCGGCAAGTCCCAGAGTTGCTCCCAGAGGTAAATGGCAACGAAACCTCCAAACAAAATCCAGGCTCCCCAACGGTTCAGCCAATGAGTATTCCAGGATAGTTGCTGGCGGGGAAACAACCAGAGCGAGACTCGCCGCAGCCACTCTCCAGTAATCATAAATGGACAGACTGCACACCAGAGCCGCCCCACAAAAGCGAACAAAAACAAATAACCAGGCCACCACCAGGCCCAAAACAAGTTCAACGTGACACTGCTGTTCCGATCCTGTGGCCCGATAAAGCCCAGCACCGTTGCAGGGACAAAAATAGCCATCATCACTATCCAGATGCCCTCTGGATACCAGCGACTTAATAAGACTCGTCGTAGCCACGGGATATGAGTCAGCAAATCCAGTCGAAAGGCATTCTTATTGGATTGCACGGACCATAATGCCTGCTCCGGAATAATTGCATGTCCAGGAGGGGTCATGATCACGGCGCGGTGCAAAATTTCTGCCAGTTCTGCCAGGTTGCCGGGATAGTCGTAGCTAAGCAGGCGGCGCAGATCCGATTGATCCAGGTGTAGCAGGGGGCGATTCTGTTCTCGACAAAACTGATTGAGAAAATACCGGGCAAAGTCTGGAATATCGGCTTTGCGCTGGGGTAGGGTAAACAGTTTGATAGGAATCGCGTTAACATCCGGCCATTCCAATTTATTTGGCGATGCCAGAATCAGACGCACCCAGGATTGAACCGGTTGGGGCGGTTCAGGGGTGAGATTGGGTTTGTTGGTAACGCCATGGTTGGGGAGAACTAATCCGGTTTTGAGATAATGACTTAAGCGATCGCGATCGTCCTGACTCAATAACTGGACATTCTCCAGCAACAGCGTCCCCCGCTCCATCAGTTCCAGAATGCCAGGGTGCTGACCAGTTCGGCCAAACAAAGCATCTGTATTCAACTGCCCCTCTTCAGCGCGAGGCAGATTCGCACAGTCCATTTCAGCAAACGGTTGAGTTGCCAAGCCGGATCTGGCATGGATCAACCCTGCCAGAAAGATTTTGCCTGTCCCTGTCTGGGCCTGAAAAACTACAGGGGCCAGGCTTGTACTGGCCTGATGAATCTGCTCTGCTAGCTTTTGTGCCGCCTTACTACTGCCCAGAATGTTGGTTTCGTTGGGGACTGGGTGGATATAAGGTTGTAAGCCTTGAATCCGCATTTGTTCCCAGGCAATGCGAGCCGCATATTCATTCAAATCCTGAGCCAGGAGAGCCTGGAACACCTGTTGGATCGCCGGATATTCGACCATTAAAGTTTGAAATGCGGCTTGTGGAAGAAACCAGATTTCACAAGCCGTAAGGGCGATCGCACTGGTCTGATAGACTTCTTCAACCGCATTGGCAATCAGTGTATAGCCAAACAAATCGCCTGCATTGCGATAACGAATGAGCGATTTACCAATCGGGGATGAACGGAAAATTTCAATGGTGCCCCATTTGATCAAGTACATTCCAATGGGAGTGTGTCCTTCCTGGTAAATCAGCGTTTGAGGGGCTATTTGAAAGCAGTAGAAGGATTGAGCGATTGCCGTTAACACTTGAGTTGAAAGTTGCCCCCAGAAGCGATGAAAACTTAACCACTGGATGCAATCTGCAACGGCTTGAGAATCATTCGTGGTATCATTACCCTGGTAAATTTCTAACGGCAACGGTCGCTCCAGAACTTCCAGCATCGGCTGAGCTTGCAGCAAGACAGTAGAAGTTGTTTCAGGAGTCATAGCACCACGATCAGGCAAAACGAATGCAGAGAAATCACCTTTAGGCTTTCCTGGCTAGATCTTACCCGAACTACCAAGATAAACCGATCTAAGGCATTATTCCTTAACAGTAAGGGATTTGCCATCAAATGTCGCTGCGATCGCACGTATAACTTGTAAAGGAGAGAAACATAGTGATCTCGTCGATTCCAGTAGCACACCTGATTGTCCGCGTAAGAAATCTGAAGATATGCAGAAAGCTTCTGGCTATTCAGCGTGAGTGGCTTATTATTAGGGCATTTGGAGTATTTAACTCTGCATTGACAACAGTTGCCGGAGTAATAGCTGGATTCCGGTCAAAATTTGCAAAGTGTAGTGCTTGAACTTTTAAGGAACTATCATGCCTGGAACAACAATCAAAGCTACTGTTAAACGAGTGGTTGATGGTGACACTCTATACGTTGAAGAGTTTAGCAAAAGCATCCGCATTCTTTCACTTGATACGGAAGAGTCTCGTGCAACAACTGGTGGAAAGCCAGTTACACCCTGGGGTAAGCGGGCGGCGGAGCGAGCTAAGGTGCTTTTGCCTCAAGGTAGCAAGGTCACGCTTGAGTTTCAGGGGCAAGAAAGTCCAGAAGAAGTGTGGACACGTTATGTAGACAACTTTGGTCGTGGACTTGCTTGGGTACACCTTGATAACAGCATAGACTTTCAGGAGATTATGATTCGGGAGGGGTATAGCCCTTACTTTAGTAAGTATGGATACGCCGAATGGCTTGAACTTCATCAGCGATATACTCAGGCTGAGCGAGCTGCTCAGACAGACAACATTGGAGTCTGGAATCAAACAGAAGTGAACGGTACTGAGATGCGAAACTATGCGGTGTTAGGAACCTGGTGGGATTTGCGTGCTCGAGTGATCGAGGACTATCGCAACTACAAACACAGCCACCCAGAGATCACTCTGTACAACACACGGAAGAATTACCTTGAGCTTGTAGACCTTGCCAGCAGTGGTGCAGAGGTAACCATTTTTACCGAGTTGCGCAGCATCAGACGCATTGGAGGAATCCACGGGCTCATTTCGATTGGTAATTATGAGCAACCCTTTGAACTGTTTATTCGGAATATAGATAGTGCTAAGAGTCAGGAGACAGTTAACCTGCTTAGAACCCGCTATTTCCCTATGGAAGATGAGCGTTATCCTCGACGTGGCTATGCGTATGTTACGGGGAAGCTTCAGCTATTCAGGGATAATCCTCAGATGGTTATTGAAAGCCCTGCGGCTATTCAGGACGGTTTGTAGTACACGCAAGTAACAAGACTCAAGCCTTTTTGAAAGAATTGCCCCAAATTCAACTAACAAGGGCTTGCAACGGAACGAAGCGATACGTTAAGCCATGTTCCAGATTGCAACGCCGTCCACTGAAGCCTGTTCCGTTAACCGTCATCGATAGGCTTATTTGTGTCGTTTTATTGAATAAATGTCCATCAAAATATCTTGCGCATGGCACTCTTTGATAGATCTGTTCACAGTGTCCAGAAATTGCTTTTACTGGTGCGATCGCGACTTGTGCAAATACGCTCGCTCACACCACATCCACTTTCTAGAAAGGGATGTTGAGTTCATGGGGACGATCGCAGGCTTTGAACTGCAGGGCGATCGCATCGCTTACAACGACCTGCACAGTGCTGCTGAAACCCGATACTATAGAACAGTAGTCCTCCTCCTCTGACGATGCCTAATCCCTTTCCAGGGATGAACCCCTACCTGGAACAGCCTGATTTCTGGTCGGACTTCCATAACCAGCTCGTAGCGGCTCTGGCTCGAGATCTGGTGCCCAAACTGCTGCCCAAATACCGGGTCGTCACCGATAAATGGGTTTACACCATTACTGATGCAATTCCCGTTGCTGTGGGTAGACCCGATGTCAGCATCCAGCAGCGCAAACTGGAGGAGTCCCCGATCGCGACAGCCATTCAAACCCCGGTTCAACCCATTCAAGTGCGGGTGCCAGTACCTGTAGAAATGCAGCAGTCCTATCTGGAAGTGAAAGATGCGGCAACTCAAGCAGTGGTCACGGTGGTAGAAGTCCTCTCTCCTGCGAACAAAAGTGGGGAAGAACGCAGTAAATACCAGGTCAAGCGCCAACAGATTCTCGGTGGTCTAACCAATCTTGTTGAGATCGACTTGCTCCGAGCAGGGCAACCCTTCCTCCTGGAGGCTGACCCCATCCAGAGCCATTACCGTATCCTGGTCAGTCGATCGCACACTCGTCCCTTGGCTGACTTATACCCCTTCAACCTGACGACACCCATCCCGTCTTTTCCTTTGCCCTTACAACCTGCAGATGGAGAGGTGCTTGTGAACGTGCAAGCCTTGCTGAATGGGTTGTATGACCAGTTGGGGTATGACTACTTTATTGACTACACCAGTCCACCCCCTCCGCCGTGGATGGAATCTGAAATCCGATCGCTCTTGCAGCGTGATAACGGATGAAATTTGGACTGACAATAACCCAGGCGATCGCACAAAACTTTTCTAAAGACAGCGCCTTATATCGAGTTGAGGTGCTCAAATACTGCGTTTGAGTTCCCAAATGTTGCATTGAGGTTCTCAAACATCGTGTTGAGGTACTCTAATGCTGAGTTGGAGTCCCCAACTGTTATGTTGAAGTCCCCAAATGTTGTGTCGAACTACTTCAATGCTGTATTGAGGAACCCAACCGTTGTGTTGAAGTACCCAAACGCTGCGTTGAGGAACCCAAACGTTGTGTTGGAGTACCCAAATGTCGTGTTGAAGTACTCCAACGTGATATTTGAGTTCCCAAACTACATCATCGATATAGACCGGGATTGTAGCGATCGCCGCCTTCCACCAGGGCCGGTTCCACTTCAGTCACGGTAAACTTGTCTAGATTTTTCCGTAAGACTTCGCGTTGTTGTTCCGTTAAGCCCGGAATGTCAAGCACATCTTGCACATCCTTGTAAGGGGCGTTGTTGACAATCAGTCGGGCCAGATTCGGGTACAGACCGGGATATTGGCGGAAAGCCCGAATATTGCTGTTATTGAGATCCAGTTTCTGGCCAAACTCTGTACTCAGCTTTTCTTCCACCGGATTCTGAGCGACTTGCAAGCGTCCTGAATCCATTGCAGGTGCCGCTACCACTGGTTGAAATGGGGCCAACCATCCCCAAACACAAATACACAATAGTACCGTGAGTAATCCTCGGATGATCCTGTTCATGGTCTTAATCCTCGTATGGAAGGGTTTGTACTGAACTCCGACATGGCTATCGCTTTATCGCATCATGGGTCGGGGTGGCATTCTCTGTTCTAACGGCATAGTCGATTCTGAGACGGTAAAGTTTTTGAGTTGAGATTTAAGTAAGGCCTTCTGGCGATCAGTCAATCCAGGAATCTTCAAAACGTCCTCCACCTTTTGGTAGGGGCCATTTTTGACAATCATGGTGGCCAGGGTGGGGTAAAATCCCCGGCAGTCTTGAAAGGCCACGATATTGGCGTTATTCAAATCAATCTTCTGCTCAAATTGGGGACAAATTTCCGTATCCGAGGGCGATGTTGCCGCTGCCAGCACGGGGACAGGGTAGTGAGGGTAGATTGCCGCGGCTACAGGGGGCACCCAACCGAAGAGTCCCAGGCCAGTGATCATGATTAAGCTGAGTAGACTGAACCAACGCATGAGTCGTTTCATCATTTGATACCTCCAGTAATTTCGTTGTGATTAAATTCAATAATTCTCCTTGGGGCCAGCCACTACGTACAATACTACTTCAAGTCCATACAATGGCACATTTGCACTTAAGTCTTTCGTATACATGCTTACCTCCATTTTTGAGATTTAGCTAGCAGCTTTTAAGCTAATGATCTCTACTGGGTAAAAAGAATCTAACTTTATATTCATGCATCTCTAATTACCTTCCAATCGCATCACTTTTCAATTCGCTAAGCAAAATGCGGTCTAACTACTGATTCAATTCATGAATTAAAGCATCTGCCAATTTCACTGCCCATTGCGCCATTTCTTCGGCATTGGCAACCGGGGCTTCTCCATATCCATAATGAGCGGCAAGACCTTGCAGGGCCATCACCGCAAAGTGTTCCCGCTTGGTCATGCCGTCTGTAACCGTCCATTCCTCTGGCGCTTCGCGTTTGTAGAGGGGATAAATATTGTCGTTTGCTTGAATGGCCATACTTACCTCCGGTCAATCAGAATAAGATGGGCGATCGCGCCAGGAACATCTGCACTCAATGGAACTGCAACCCTAATTGTGAATCTCACCCTCAGGCATAATGGCTTCGGTGAAAATCGTTTCGCTGGTATCTGCGTCTGTTAAGTTAGCTCCCCATAAATTCGCCTCGCACAGGTTGGCATCACACAAATCTGCCCCCTGCAAGTCAGCTTCAGTCAGATTGGCCCTCCATAGTCTGGCACCGCACATCTTGACTCCTGTTAAATTCGCTCCCGTTAAATTGGCTTCTGATAAGCAGGTCAGATGCAGGAGTGCATCGCTCAAGTCTGCATTCACCAGCAAGGCACCACTGAAATCAGCTTCGGTTAAATTAGCTGCCTTGAGAACAGCTTGACTCAGATTGGCATCACTAAAGAAAGCCCCAAAGAGATTAGCTTGAGAAAGATTCGCCTCAGTTAAATTGGCTTCACTGAGATTGGTCGTATTCAAGATGGCATGCGTCAAATTAGCACCCCTGAGTTCGGAGCGAGCGAAATCTGCGCCACTCAGATTAACTCCACTGAGATCCATGCCAGTTAACAGGCTGTCACTAAAGTCTCTTTCCCCCGCGGCATAGCGATCCAGCAGTTCGTGGCGATCCAGTGAGCGTAGCTCGGTTTGATCGACAGATTTAAAGGTATTCATACGTCCCCTCCTCTTGAAATTTATTCGGTAAACTGGATCGATCCGCGAACCCATGAAGTATCTTTACTGATGGGCGCGATTTCTAGCCCTTCTGGAATGTCCACAAGGGGGGTTTTGAATTCCGCACAGAGCGATCGCATCCGCGCACAGATGGCCGTAAACTCCTCATCCCTGGCCCGCTCAACCCGCGCATAGTGCAACCGAACAGGAATCAATTTCAGACTGTGTAATTCACTCCTACTCATATTAACTAAAAATACAAACGACCAATCATTGCGCAAATATGGATCGACCATATAATCATCCAAAAAATCACCCGTATCGTACAAAATGAGGCGATGATGGTAGCATTCAACCGCCTGCACCAGATGGGCAGAATGTCCGTAAAATAAATCCACTCCACAATCAATTGCGGCGTGGGCAAACGCTCGAAAGTGCTGGGGAGGGGAGATCACCATATTCGGCCCCCAGTGGGCAGACAGAATCACAAAATTCGCACCGGCTTGACGGGCCTGGTCTACACTGTTCTGAACGATCGCCAGTACTTCCGGTCTGGGGGCAATCTCCAGGTAGTACGTGCCAGGACGATCAGGTTGAGCCGCAAACGTCTTTTCATTATCGGTGAGGGCAATGAACCCCAGGCGAAGATCGGCCAGGGGGATGATGGCGGGCGCGATCGCCTGCTGCAGATTCCGTCCTGCCCCAGCATGGTGAATCTTGGCGGCATCCAGATAATCAAGTGTATCCAGCAAGCCCTGATCATCAAAATCCAAACTATGATTATTGGCGAGACTGACACAGCGAATGTTGGCCGCCTGCAGCACCTCAACCGCGACTGGATCGGCTCGAAAGTGAAACAATTTGGCGGTTCTGCGGCATTGCTGCGTGTGTTCGGTGATAGCACATTCCAGGTTGGCAAAGACAGCATCAGCACCTTTGAGAGTGGGTAAAACATCACCCCAAAACAATTCAGGCGAATGCTTTACTTCAGAGGCTCGCTTCAGAATCTCCTGATTTACACCTCGCCCTAACATGACATCACCAATAAATCCCAAGGTGACAAATTTAGACATAAATTAACCCTTATCGGAAATAGTGGAAGTCTTATTCCATCAAGAATTCTTTGCCAACAACGGTTTGAAGATGATGCTGATGCCGATAAAAATGAGAAGAATGGCAAAGATCGGCAGTTTCAGGCTGAAAAACTCCCCTAACCCAGCGATCAACGCAAATAATCCCAGGATAAAGGTGAACCCGTTCATTTTGATACCGTTGAGGTAACGCACCCCATTGATACCTAGCATAATTAGCCCCGTCCCGACTAGCCAAGCGCCTTGTGGAACAAGTGTATCCGGAACCAGCAAGAGACAACCGATCATCATCAGAAATAATCCCCAGCCAGTGTCTTCCAGACGTTTGTCCAATTGACTTTTTTGTGTATCTTGATGGCTTAGAAGTTGATGATTTTTCATAGAGATAAAGTCCCATGCTAACGTAAATAACGCTGAAACCATTGGCTGGCCAGCATTGCGACCTGCTCCAGCGTACCGGGTTCTTCAAACAAATGGGTGGCTCTGGGAACGATTTCCAGCCGTTTGGCTGCCGCGTGATGCAGTTGGGCCAGGGCATCTTCATTCATCGTAATCACGGGAAAATCATGGCCGCCGACAATCAGTAAAGTGGGAGCTTTCACCTGGGGAAGCACCGCACCCGCCAGATCGGGACGACCGCCTCGGGAGACGATCGCGCTCACCACCTCTGGACGTTGGGTGGCTGCGATTAAAGCCGCTGCACTGCCCGTACTGGCCCCAAAGTAGCCAATCCTGAAGGATCGGGTTGCGGGAGTGTGGCAGAGCCAGTCTGTCGCTCCAACCAGTCGGGCGGCCAATAGACCGATATCAAACCGGAGTTGTCGGGTACGCAAATCGATCTCTTCTTCTTCATCCGTCAGCAAGTCCAGCAACAGGGTGGCTAATCCGGCCTGCTGCAATACACTGGCGACATAGCGATTGCGGGGGCTATGACGACTGCTGCCACTGCCATGCGCGAATAACACAACTCCCTGAGCGCCTGCTGGAATCACCAGATTGCCCTCTAACTGAACTGAGTCTGCGGAAACGGAAACGAAATGTTCCGGGATATTTTCAGTAGAGATTCTAGACATATTCTTAACCTCATACAGAAGTGAAAGAGTGTTGCTGACGGGTGGTTGGTCTGGCTAATAGTTCGCACACTTCGTCATCCGTCGTTTGGGAGAAGTCTTCGTACCAGAGGCCGATCGCATAGAACAATTCAGGGGTCATCAAACAGACAACTTCATCCACTTCAGCTTTGAGTTCGTCACAGGTAGAGGGTGGGGCTACGGGAGTGGCCACAATCAGTCGGGTGGGTTGTTGGGATTTGATCACCGCGATCGCGGCCCGGATGGTGGCTCCGGTAGCAATACCATCATCGACCAGAATCACCGTGCGATCGCGGATCTCTGGTTGCGGACGATCGCCCCGATAGGCCCGATCGCGGCGCTGCAACTCTTTCAACTCTTTCGCGGCCACCTCATCGATCGTTTTACCGGTAATTCCCAACCAGCTCACGACATCGTAGTTCAGGACTCGTACCCCTCCGGAGGCGATCGCGCCCATCGCCAGTTCTTTATGGGCGGGCACTCCCAGTTTCCGCACCAAACAAATATCCAGCGGTGCATGCAAAGCTTTGGCGACTTCATAGGCCACTGGCACCCCACCACGCGGCAGCCCCAACACCAGCACGTCGGAACGATCGGCATAGGAGGTGAGCCGGGCCGCTAACTGTTGTCCGGCTACGGTGCGATTTGGCAAGCGAGCGTAATGAGCGTGCATGGTAGTACTCCTTCAAAACAGATCGCCAATGGAACCGTCTGCCTGGAACCGTTGGATGGCCGTCGCTATTAATGGGGCGACCGAAATCACATGCAAAGCAGGCCATTGAGGCCACTGGGGCGCGAGCGTGTCGGTGACCAGGATGGTTTTGATGCAATCCAGGCAGAGGCGATCGAGGGCATCCCCGATCAACAGTCCGTGAGTGGCGGCAATCGTGATCTCAGGACGGGCACCCGCATCCAGGAGCGCTTCCATCCCGTGAACCATCGTGCTCCCCGTCGAGATCATGTCATCAATGATCAGGCAGGGGCGATCGCGCACCTTTCCCACAATTCGGGTGACTTCCGTTTCCGTGCCACTGATCCGATGTTTGTGAAGAATGACCACGGAACTGTTGAGTCGCTGGGCATACTCGGTGGCCATTTTCACCCGACCCGCATCCGGTGAAACTACCACCACATCCGGGGGCAGATGTCCTTGCAACGTCCGACAGAGGAGTGGCACTGCGGTTAAACTATCGACTGGAATGTGGAAGAATCCCTCAATTTGCGGGGCATGCAAATCCAAGGTGACCACATGATCAACTCCAACGGCCTGCAGCACGGTGGCTACCATACTGGCGGCGATCGGCTCCCGTCGAGCATGGCGTTTATCAGAACGAGCATACCCAAAGTAGGGAATGATGGCGGTAATCCGGGCGGCGGCAGAGCGGCGACAGGCATCCACCAAGGCCAGTAACTCGACCAGGTGATCGTTCACGGGAGGTGCCGTCGATTGCACAATGAATACGGCCTTATGGCGGACAGGCTCCAGCAATTGCACACTGACTTCCCCATCGGGGAAACGTTCTGTCAAACATTTCCCCAGCGGCATCCCGAGTTGCTCCGCGATCGCCTGAGCCAACGCTGGATTCGCTGTACCCGCCAAGAGGACGAATGGATCCATGACAGCCCCTTACAGGATGTCCAGAAATTCTTGCCACGGCGTTGCCACGAGTGTTTCCGTGGTCGAGTGCCCATAGGCTTGGATAATCATCGCCGCTTTCGCAACCTGTTTGACATCCTCTGCCTCAACCACATCAACGACATCATATTGTCCTGTTGTGGCATAGCTGGCTTTCCAGTGTACACCAGGGCATTCATGCTTGATTTTGTCAGCAACGGTTGCCGCTAATTTCTTAAAGTCCTTTGGATCTGAAAACGACCCAGGAGAGAAGCGCCCCAGAATCAGGTAAGTGGCCATAAAACACCCTCCTTCAAAATGAACAATGAACAATTAAAAAATGGGAAATCCTGGTTGGTACTCATTTTCAATTTTTAACTTTTAATGCATCCTCACGACTTAGTTGCTAATTGTTTCCAGGCCGCATCAAACGCGGCTTTTGCTCGTTCTCCAGCGCGACTGATGCTGTGTTGCAGGCTCTCCCATTGCTCATGCAAATAAGAGGTTGCTTCTTGTAATGCATGATGATCGTGCTCACCAGAAGTCGCCAACTCATCACTCACTTGTTTGACTTTGACCCGCACGACTTCCGGTTTGTCGTGGGGAGTAATCAGGTGGTGCAGGCGATCGCCAATCATCTTCACCAGATGTCGCACCTGTTGAGACTTCTCACTTAAGAAGCCTTTTAATCCTTCAGATTGCGGCTGCAGGCGTGCTTCAGCCCCCTCCTGCAGGATAATTTGTTCAACCGTCAGCGCAGCCACATCGTCTGGATACAGCACCACCGATTCCCCCACGGATTCAGCAATTTGTCCCGCCAGCAGATAGGCCACAATTTCACCCGTATGCCAGTCAAAGAGGAAATCTTCTACCCATCCCAGTGGTTCTCCCAGCGCAGAATGCACGGCCAGTTGATGCAAGGATTGGAGATCTGCTGGCGCTTCCATAACCAGTCGTCCATAGGTTGAGAGTGCCTGGTTACTCACATCCGCAACCTGCCCTAGCGGCAGATAGCCAGCACTTCCAGACAGATAAGCCACCCTGCCCGCGTCGTCCAGCCAGATTTCCTCCACCTCCCCTAAATGCGAGAGCGTGGAACCATCCAGCGCCATCAACCCTCGAATTTGACTGCGTCGCACAATATTGAGCATTACCAACCTCCTTTTGAGCAGGGCGGATGTATTCGTCTCAGATTAACTTCTCCTCACACCGATTACTCTTTCTCAGCCCTGCTCCCCTTGCTGGAGTAAAGTTAGAGATGATGTTTTCCAATCAATCGCACCGTGCTGGCTTGTGGCCCCTGGTTTCCCATCTCTTCTGTAAATCGGACTTCCTGACCAATTTCAAGCTGGCTGAAATCCCCGTCAAGCAGGCTGTTTTGGTGAAAGTAGACCTCATGCCCATCGGCTGCCTCAATGAACCCATAGCCTTCATCGGGAAATAGCTCGACCACCCGCCCGTGCGGTGAAGGTACATGGGTTTTTACTTCCTGTCGCTGACGTTGAGCATAGTCCTTTAACTCCCCTTCAGCCGCATTAAAGGCATCCCGAATCGCCACATAAATATCCTCACTTTGCTGGTGTTCTGGGGGATCCCGGTTCACCACCAACTCTCCACCGGGTACAGTCAGGTCAATGCGGATATGGTAAAGGTTTCCTTGATGATGCCGATGTGAGGTTTCCACCATCACCCGACAATTCATAATGCGATCGTAGAACTCTTCCAGCTTATCAATATGATTACGCAGGTTAGCGTCGATCGCCGCTGACGACGAAATACCTCGAAAGGTAATTTGTGGGTTAAGTTGCATAAACCCTCCCTTTTAGGTCATTGCCTCTAAGGCGTGTCCTCCCACTCGTGGCGTAACTCTTGAATGTACGCCGCCCAAGATTTTGCTCGTGATGCTTCTGAAGATCCTGCGTCAGTCGAGAATTGCGATCGTTTCTGTCGTTTAGATTTAAAGTTTTGTTGCTGTTGACGGGTTATGGCCCTGGTCATAAAGCCTCACCTCCTATCCTGGATCTTAGACAAGAGTTGTGAGGATCTTGTGAGGAAAATGTAAATCTCAATAAATCAACTGTACCGCAGACTCCCCCAGCTAAAAAGCAGAGAACAGATGATGCCTGTAAAACAAAACTTAAAAATACTGCGAAGAAATTAAGTTTACACCCTTTCCTCGCAGTATTGATTTAGTATGGGATTCAACCTTACCTCCTCAAGAACTCACCGATACGGTATCGTTGCTTTACCACCTGATATAGTCGCTTTTCCTTCAGAGCCTCGCTCAGCGTTACTCTTTACTATACGCGCCATAGCTATTGAGTGTTGCTGCTTCATCTATATCTTGGGAAGCTCCGATCCCACTTATATACTAACACAAACCAGGACTATTTGTTGGGGGTAATCTGCTCAAAAACTGGCTGGATCTCAGCCTAATCGCCTGATTGAGAGCAATACAGAAAAAACGCCTGCAACGGCAACCAATATCCGAGGCCAATCTGGAAGCCTCCCCTGATTTGCAAGAGCGGATTAGCGGTTTACATGGTGGCGGACAACCCCTCTCCACCTCCGATCGAGCTTTCTTAGAACCACGCTTTGGCTCTGATTTCTCCCAAGTCCGAATCCATACCGATGAACAGGCAGCAGAAATGGCTCGATCGGTCAATGCCCGTGCTTTTACGCTCGGACAGGATGTAGTGTTTGGGGCAGGACAGTATCAACCGCGATCGGCTGAGGGACAACGGTTGTTAGCGCATGAACTAACCCATGTTATTCAGCAGATCTTGTAGTGCGATCGCCCTCGCCGTAGCATTTCAAAACGTAGTGCAATCGCCGATTTTGTAAGGCGATCGCGTCGTTATGGTTGGTGAAGGCGATCGTCAGCCAACGCTTCTAACGCTGCTCCCCTTCCCCCTGCGTCTGTAGCGAACCTGGATGGTAATCGTGATGATGGCACTGGAAAAGTTGGAATCACTCAGAGAGTAGTTTATTGCGAGATCGTCATAATCCTATACGCAGATCATCGTATTGCTGCCAATGTTCCATTTGAGGAGAATGAGATTAGGTATTGCCAAATACTGTCGTCTAGTTGATTGGCAGATCAGGGGGACACCGGAAGGATGTCTTTCATGGTTCTTTAGAGAAGCTTATTATGTCTTTAACAGAATTATCAAAAATTGATTTTTCGGGTCTAATCGCTTCTCGCTC